>JAFUPR010000010.1 GCA_017481145.1 Alistipes sp.
CAAGTGATTCCGGCGGGATTCGAACCCACGACCCACAGCTTAGAAGGCTGTTGCTCTATCCAGCTGAGCTACGGAACCAGCGGCCTAAAGGGCAGTGCTCTTATTTCTATCACCTGCAAGCATGTTGTGCGAGCACCTCACTCGCGCGGTGACAACGGAGCATCCGCTTTTTAGCGCTGCAAAATTATACAAAATATATTAATCTGCAAAATTTTCGCACCGCATACTGCTGCATACTGCTGCAACCGTTGTAAATAAATGTGGGAGAGCATGCCTACCCTACCAGTTAAATACTATTTTTGCACCTTAGCACAACTCAATCTGTAGAACCACGCTACAAAGAGAAAACCGATATTATATAGTATATTTATGCAATATGCTGAAATATACCTATTCGAAAACCACTTTCTTGTCCAAAAATTTGGAAAATTCGTGGGGGGGGGTAAATTTGTAGTCAGAAAAGAGATAGTGGCATAGGGTCTACATAAGGTAGCAGAGATAAAATCTCTCTCGGGATGTCAGAAAACAGAACTATTGGCGTTATATATTATAGTAAAAGAGGATTTAATTAACCATAAGATTAGCATATATTATGAGAAACTTTGTATTGAGCCTTGTGGCTCTCACGCTTATCGTGGGATGCGAGGAGTGGGATAACACTACCAGCACCAATGTAAACCTTTCGGATGTTACCATCGAGTGCATCGGCGAAACGACCATTAGCAACAATACAAGCGGCAATAAACCCTTTACAAAGCATACCTACCTTTGCCGAGGTTATATTGGTGGATTCAAGGGTGATTGCGCTATTCGTGTATTACATGAGAATTTTATCGTACACGAGAACCACAACCTAACCATAGCAGGCGAGAAGCTGCCATTTGAGTTTACGTTTGCTCCTGAATGGGAATACTTAGATCAGCCCAACCTCAACTTTATTATCGAGGTTCTTAACAGCGAGGATATGTCGCTTTGCAGCACCACCATTGTAGTGACAAAACATCCCGAAAAAACCTCTATGGAAATTGTGGATATTCCATTCGTTGAGTATTCATTGTGGGGGACAGCGTGTGAATGGCAGCTGCCACAACTCAACAATAATGTCATTATTGTAAATAGCGATGAAGAACTTGCCCGCTACATACAGTCTACATCTGGAGAAAGCTATCCATCTGTTGACTTTGATAAGTACACAATGATTATAGCACACGGTTACAACCTAAATGGTATAGCAGAAAAGCGTATCAACAGTCTTCAACGAGTATCAAATAATGAACTTGCTCTAAACATAGAGATATACTCCACCCTCGCTGATGTCATAGAGCCATGGAACTTCGTAATACTTGTTGATAAATTGGATAAACTCTACAATATAAATCTAAATGTAGACACAAGAGATGTTATTAACTAAATATAAAATTATTAATACCCATGGAATTATTTGTCTGCTGCTTGCCGTTCTTGTAGTGCAGAGTGCAACTGCCCAAGAAAACCCGTATGACAAGGTGATAGGCGAAGCGATCTCCCGAAGCGACTGGTTTGAAACAAGAGCACTCTACGAGCATACGGCCGACAGTCTGAGTGATTATATGCGTCTATTCTCTGGAGCAATGGTCGACCATAACTTCAACAATCCAGCAGGCGCGGTTGAGAAGATTCAGCGTATGTACGAGGAGCACAACGCCCAAATGGGAGGTAATGTATTCTCGCTATTTTGGATGATGTCAGACAATCTCGCAAAACTCGGACACTATAAAGCTGCTCACGATATTTGCACCAGCCTACTTACGCAAGCGAGGGAGTATATGGACGTGGGGACGCAGACGGCCTACGAAACCAACACCACACTTCTTGGTCTGAAGTCGCAGTGGCCAAGAATGGCTGTATCGGATGACGATACAAATTACGAGATACCGTTTAAGGTCGAGGATGAACAGATAAAGTTCACGGCTGAAAGCGGCAAACAGAGATTTAGCGCGATGCTCGACTCTGCAAGTCAGCTGACTCTTATAGACCGAGATTTGGCACACAAGTTAGGGCTCTCTATATCGGCAGACTCAATACGATTCAACGAGGCGCGATGTCCTCTTGCGCTACTCGACACCTTACAAATTGGGCCAGCCGAGTTTGTTAATGTCGCGTGCGCAGTCCTACCACTTCGAGAGGTCGGCATTACGGATTGTGAGATAATTATAAGTAATGATCTATTGTACCTCTTTCCAGAGATAGAATTGGACTACGAACATCAAACGATGCATTTGAGGTCGGAGACGGAATCTCTGCCCAATGCACCACGGAACCTGATGTTTAACAAAGTACCCTACATTCAGGCAGAATTAAATGGAGTCCCAGCAATAGTGCTTTGGGATACGGGTGGCAATAAATCATCCATAGAGTCACATTTCTATAATGCACACCGCGACTATCTACCCTCGACAGATAGGCACGGCCGTAAACGCGGAAAGACAGCAACAGGCAAAACCCAAAAGCTTAACTACGCCATTCTGCCACAAATGGAGCTTGTTATCGGAGATAAAGCGGGCACGATGACGGATGTCTATATGATTGAGGATATGCCCCATGCCGAGTTAATGGGATTACCTTTTGATGCGACATTAGGCGCATTGCCTCCTGCCGAATTTAAGCGTCTGATAATTAACTTTAAAGAGATGTATTTTATCTCGCGATGATGGACGTGAGGTTTTAAACTATTAGTAAAAAAGGACTTCGTTTTCGCGAGGTTCAATTTCGGTCGCTTTTGGGCTTATTTGGTATATTCCCAATTTTTATGCAGTTATAATGCTCGCATTACGCCTTAATAAGAAACTAGGAATATGACTCAAAATAATCTCCAAAATCATCTCGAACTAATTTATAGAACCCACCTTAAACGTTTTCATTCTTTATGCGCTATGGTCTTAACCTATATCCTATCATGCTAGACATAGATATAAACTCCCCAGAACTTGACGTCGAGACAACAGTTCCAGCCAGCATTAAGTTACATACGTTATCCTTTGGCTTTGCAGCTAATCTCTAATGTTACCATAACAGAGCGCTAAATTATTTTGTGTAACACAAAAATTTTAGAAGCTGTTTAAGTTTGTTTACGAAATTATTTCATGGCGGTTTTGTGGCTATTTTTCGTCTGATTTGAGGCGCATAGGGGTTCCTATGTAACGCAAATCAAATAAAAAAAGAGTCGTAAACAGCATAAAAGAATGAGGAAAATAAATTTTAAACAGTTTCTTAAACAGTTTCTTTGTATCTTTGTTCGATTAATCTCATATACGAGACACGAAACTAACACATATAACAGACATTGAAAGATATACTATCATTCCTTGCGGCGCTTCATGACAACAATAACCGTGAGTGGTTTGACGAGAATAGGGAGCGCTACCGTCGGGTGCTGGCTAAGCATCAGGCCAACACCGAGCGTCTGATATCGCTCATCACAGCCTTCGACCCTACGGTCGAGGGTGCTACTGTCGCCAATAGCACATACCGCATATACCGCGACACACGCTTCTCGAAGGATAAGACGCCATACAAAGATTTCTTCAGCACCTTCATCGTGCGTGGCGGTAAGAAGAGTGGCTATGGCGGCTACTACCTCCACATATCGCCCAAGGGACACACCTGGGGCGAGGGGTCATTCCTCGCTGTAGGCAACGTATGCCCCGAGCCACATGTGCTGCGCAGCCTCCGAGAGGAGATCGAGGATAACGGCGTAGAGATGTTGCGCAACATCGAGAGTAGCGGCTTCATGCTCGACACAACAAATGCCCTCAAGCGCACACCGCGAGGCTATAGCGTAGCACCCGAATGTGAGGGGTTGCTACGACAGAGGGAGCTGATACTAAGCCATCCTATCGACAACACATGGCTCCTTCAGGATGATTGGCTGGAGCGCACGGCCGAGTTATTCAAGAGGTGTAAGCCCTTCTTGGATCAAGTCAACCGCGCCACAGAGTACGCCTTTGAGGGTAATATGTAGCAGTATTGCTCGCAAGAAGGTCGCAGATACGACACTCGGCAAAAATCCCAACGATGGGTGGTGAATTTCTTGTCAGAGTTCGCGCTGACATGAAAAGCCATGGATGGATAGTACCTGGCGTACATTCCATTCATGGCTTTGGTTGAAGCGTCGCAGTAGCGCCGCTATAACAAGAAATTAATTTTTGATTTTAGTGGAGCAGATTTAGTCTATCGTAATAAGAAACCTCTTGGGATAGTACTTTGTGTACAGCCCAAGAGGTTTTGTTTAGGATGGACTAAAGATGCCCAATAAAATCAAAAATTACTCGCTGACGAGAATACGACCACAATACTCACACACAATCAACTTCTTACCCTGACGGATATCGACCTGGCGCTGGGGAGGTATGCGGTTGAAACAGCCACCACATGCATCACGAGTGACGGTAACGACAGCAAGGCCATTATGCACGTTGCTACGGATGCGGTTATAGGCGGTGAGGAGACGCTCGTCGATAGGCTCCTTAGCCTTCTCGGCCTTAGCCATAAGCTCGGCAACCTGCTGTGCTGTCTCGGCCTCTATAGAGTCGAGCTCCTCTTTCTTAGCCTTATAGTCGATGGTACGCTCCTCTACAAGAGTGTTGGTTTCCTCGACGAGAGCCTTCTTAACCTTTGTCTGTGCAGCGTACTCCTTGAGGCGCTTCTCAGCAAGCTCAATCTCAAGCTCCTGATACTCAATCTCCTTAGTTATAGCGTCAAACTCACGGTTGTTGCGCACGTTATTCTGCTGCTCCTTATAGTTGCCAATCATTATCTTGGCCTGATCCACCTCGCGCTTACGCTGGCGGGTGAGGGCATTGATCTCCTCAATCTCGGCATTGATGTTCTCTATGCGTGTATTGAGTCCCGCAAGCTCGTCCTCGAGGTCCTGAACCTCAAGGGGAAGCTCTCCCTTAACCTTGTTAATCTCGTCAATAGCTGAGTCGACCTTCTGCAACTCGTAGAGTGCCATGATCTTCTCCTGCATCGAGTAGTCAACATCGTTTGTCTTCTTCTGTGCCATATAGTTGTTATTTAGTTATTGTCGACAATATCTTTACGTGTACATGTCTTTGTCCTACGCCCTTATCTACGCCCTCGCTATACTAAGTAGTGTATAGGATTACGCGAGCTCACACTCTTGCGAACCGCAAAGGTAGACATTTTTTTTGATAATACATCATATAAAATGCGAATTGCGCAAAATTCGCTCTCAAAATGGCCAATATCGGCCAAAATCATGCGCCCCTCGCCCACCATAAAGTCGTTATATCGCAGGTCGGCAGTGATATATAGGTCAGCATCCGCAGCCATCGCAGCATCTATGAGCGAGCGTCCCGCACCCGTGCATACGGCCACGGTACGCACCATGAACTCCTCCGACGGGATGTCGCTATAGCGTATAGCCCCCACGTCGAAGATGCTCTTTATGCGCTGGAGTAGTGCCATGGCACTCTCGGGGCGCGGCAGCGTACCTACAACGCCGAAGCCAGCCTCAGGGTTATCGCGACGTGGCTCGAGCAGACGCATAGCACCAAGACCGATCATCGAGCCCACCTGCCAACTCATGCCATTAGGCGCACTATCGAGGTTAGTATGACATGCGTAGAGGGCTATACCACTATGTATGGCACGCTCGACGCAGCGCTCAACGTATGTCGCCGAGTTCAGACGTTTCAGCGGCGTGAAGATTATCGGGTGGTGTGTGATGATAATATCACACCCCTCGCGCTCCGCCTCGTCAATGACCTCCTCGGTGACATCTACGGCCAAGAGTGCGGCGTGTACCTCATCATCCATGCGGCCAACAATAAGACCCGAGTTGTCGTAGCTCTCCTGCAGGCCGAGAGGAGCAAAGGCCTCAATCTCGGCAACAAGCTCTCGTATCGTCATAGCTCCGTGGCGTTAGAATAGTGACTGCTCATAGAAGGGGAAGAGCTCCTTCGACTCGTCGCTCTTTCGCGCCTTACGACGGCGCGGTGCTGTCTGTGTCTCAGCAGTGGCCTCAGCATCAACGACCTTACGAGGGCGACCGCGACGACGTGGCTCGGGAGCAACCTCTGCCTCGGGAGTAGCCTCCACCTCAGGCGCAGTGGCCACCTCGACAACCGAGCGCTTAGCCTCATCCTCAACATCGACTATAAGCGACTCGACAGCCTCGATGGGTGCCTCGTACTCCACGGGGCTATCATCACCCAACGACTCGCGCACCTCGACGAGCATGGCGCGTATATTTTGTAGACGCTCAAGGATGGACACATCGCGCTTAACACTACCACCACGACGTTTCATCGTCTTATTAGCACCCTCAAGCGTCATACCCTTCTCCTTGACAAGATGGTAGATAAGCTTAAGATTCTCTACGTCCGAGGGGGTAAACATGCGATTACCCTTCTTATTCTTATGAGGCTTGATACAGTCGAACTTCGACTCCCAATAGCGTATGAGCGATGCATTTACGTCGAACATCTCCGTAATCTCGCCCATCGAATAGAGTAGTTTTGCCATCTTACAAAAGTATTAAGTTATAATTTCTGTATTCTTAAATCCTTAGGGTACATATTGTTGCATCGTACACCTATACGTTTAGTGAAGCCTATGGCTATGCCCTTGTAGCTCACTACATTTATGCCCTCATCAAATTGTGCGACCTCGATATCTACCTTGCGAAGGTAGTTGATCGCATCCTCCTGTGATACCTCAACAATGGGCACAGCATCGCGGTTGAGTCCCACAAATAGCGCCAAGGGGTGTTCGGGTTTCAGGCGTCCCTTAAAGAGCTGCCCCATGGCAACTCCCGAGTAGACCACCGAGAGCGACTCCGCCAGGTGCGTGACATCATCCACAACAGCACTGTTATAGCCGTAGACCACATCGCCCACGAGCCTGAAGGCCATCGTTGCGCCATCATCCACCCAACGCACCAGTTCCCTCACATCTCGCTTATCCACTGGTGCAAAAACCTTACGTCGCCCCTTGGGTGTAGTACGACGATGAGTACCTTCACGCTTGCATAGCACAGCAGCAAAGAAGCCCTCACCACGGGTCCTACCAGGGTAGAAGTGGAAGCACTGAGCTACGCCTATATTGCTGCACGCAATACCCCACTGCTGGTCTACAGCTATCTCGGGGGCGGCAATGACCTCATCGGCATACTCCTCCATGAGCCACTCGACAACACCCTCATCCTCCCTATCATTAAAGGTACAAGTGCTATACACAAGCTTACCCCCAGGACGCAGCGCGCGCCATGCCTCGGCAAGTATCTCCCTCTGGCGCGCCACACACTGCTCGACAGCTGCCGCTGACCACTCGGTGCGCGCCTCCTCCATCTTACGAAACATACCCTCACCCGAGCATGGAGCATCTACGGCTACAACGTCGAACCACTCACCAAACGCGCCAATATGCGCGGGGTCGTTGCATGTGACAACGACATTACCCATACCCCAGCGCTGCACATTGTCGGCGAGTGCCAACGTACGACTGCGGTTGATGTCGTTCGCCACAACTAAACCCTCGCGTCCCACAAGTGTAGAGTATATCGTAGTCTTACCTCCTGGCGCAGCACACATATCGAGGATGCGTGCGCCACACAGGTTATCATCGCGGAGAATGTGGGCAACAAACTGCGATGACGCCTCCTGCACGTAGTAGGCACCACCATGTAGCAGCGGGTCGAGCGTGAACTGCGGACGCTCACCGAGATACCTACCCCACTGACACCACCCTACGGGCTCACCATCATACGTCGGTGCTGGCTTTGCGGGATTCAACCTTATGGATACGGCAGGCTCAGTGTCGAGAGCTTCAAACAACCTCTCGGCATCGTCACCCAGCCTCTGACGCATCATGTGGATAAACTCCTTGGGCAGCGGTGTTGTCATACTCTTAAAGCTGACGTTTACCCGTACACATCTCCTCTACCGAGGTACATATACGGTCAATAATCGAGGGGTCGGCAACAAAGTCATCGACATCCTTATCCACCACAAGTACACGACCCTCATAGATGTTCTCTATCCAGTTGTTGTACTTATCATTCAGGCGACTGAGATACTCCTCGTCGATATTCTGCTCATACTCTCTACCTCGCATCTTTATCTGCGCTATGAGCGTAGGAACGCTCGCCTTGAGGTAGATGAGCACATCGGGACGCGGAAGTAACGTCTGCTCGATGTTAAACATCTTCATGTAGGTATCGAAGTCGCGTGATGCCATCAACCCCATAGAGTGTAGGTTGTCAGCAAAGATGTGTGCATCCTCATAGATTGTACGATCCTGCACCACGTTATCCGAGCCGTCGGCAAGCATTGTCAGCGTCTGCTGTATGCGGCTACCAAGAAACCATAGCTGAAGATGGAACGACCAACGTCCCATATCCTCGTAAAAGTCGCTGATATAGGGATTGGCAATATCCTCGTAGTAAGCATTCGCGCCATAACGCTGTGTTAGTATCTCGGTCAGCGTGGTCTTGCCGCTACCAATATTTCCAGCAATTGCTATATACATAGTGGTTAGTGTTTTATGTTGTTTTTCTTAATGGGTTACTATGGGTTACTATGAGTTACTATGGGTCACCATGTTATATACTTATGTTTCTATCTTACGCTCAATCGCTTCCCATACAAACTTTGTTGTCAGAATGGTGCAGATAGAATTTCGAGGCGATGGGCTGTACTTAGGCGTACTGCCCATTGACGAGACAATTCGTTAGCGGAAGTAGATGCGCCATTATCACTACAAAGAACCAATTTGTTGTCAGAATGGGTTAGATGTGGCGCCAAGTCGAAATTGACACGGATGGGGGAATACTTGGCGTATTTCCCCATTCGGGGCAATGAGCTTGGTGCCGCAGATAGCCCATTATCACAACAAATTAATTGAAGAACTCCGCCACGCGCATAACCGAATCAGGCATCGCGAAGACTACCACACGGTCGTAGGCATTTATCTGGGTGTCGTCGACAGCGATAAATACACGGTCGCCACGCACTACGCCGCCGATGATAGAGTCGTCGGGTAGTCCAAGGTCGCGTATGCGCGTCTTTGTTGCTGGCGAGTTAGGCTTGACGATAAACTCCATGACCTCCGCCTGACTACCCGTAAGGCACTTGATGGCCTGCACGTCGGTGCTCATGGTGAAGCGAAAGATATTGGAGGCGGTGACAAGCTTCTTGTTGATGATGGTATCTACGCCGATGCTCTCAGCGAGGGTTATGTAGTTGATGTTCTCCACCTCGGCAATAACCTTCTTCACCCCCATACGCTTTGCGAGCATCGCCGCGAGGATGTTGGTCTCGCTACGTCCTGTCACAGCAACAAAGGCATCCATGCCAGCAAGATCCTCCTCCATCATAGCCTCCGTATCACGGCCATCCTCATTGATTATAAGGGTCTTATCGAGGCGTTCAGCAAGACGAAAGGCCTTGTCGGCATCGTAGTCTACAAGCTTGATGTTGACCTTATTTTGCAGCTCGTTGGCTATTCGCACGCCTATGCGCGAGCCACCGAGTATCATCATGTTGCGTATCTCCATTTCGCGGCGTCCCGAGAGCTCCACGACGCGCTGCGTGGCATGATGGCGCGTTATGGCATAGACCATATCCTCCTCCTCGAAGCGCTCCTCAGGCTTAGGGATGATGGTCTGCTGACCACGCACTATGGCCACCACGCGATACTCGAGATCTTCATCGCTATACTCGGGATCTATGACCGTGCGGCCGAGTAGTGGCGAGGTGAGTTCCAGACGAAAGGCCACCATCGAGAGTTTGCCCGCAGCAAACTCCACATACTCGGTAGACGATGTATGACCAAGGAGGTTGATAACCTCGCGTGCAGCTATCTGCTCGGGATAGAAGAGGTAGTCGATGCCCATGTCGATGAATATCTCCTTGCTGTTGGGCTCGAGATACTCGTTGCTATCGACACGCGCTATGGCCTTCTTAGCACCAAGCTGCTTGGCCATCACGGCCGAGAGTATGTTGTCATTCTCGACAGAGCGCACGGCAATAAAGAGGTCGCACTTGCGTACTCCCGCCTTGCGCAACACCGAGAACTGCGTGGTGTCACCCTCCACGGTGACGACATCTACAAGGTTGCCCACCTCAACCAATGCTTTAGGATCGACGTCAGCAACGGTGATGTCGTGACCATTACCGCTAAGCATCTTCGAGAGGTGCGTACCCATATCTCCTGCACCTGCTATTACTATCTTCATAGACTAACGAAGTGAATATAAAACAATTATATACGGCCGTTATCTCACGGCCAACTATAACATTTGCAAATTACTCCGCAAATATATAAATTTGCACCGAGAATCGCAATAAAAAGATGCATTTAGCATTATAAAAATAAAAAAAATTATGCAAACATTATTTGTCACAGTCATCGCAGCCATCGCCATTGTTGGCTTTTTCGCCCTCGCGATGTCGCTAACATACATATTCAAGGGCCACCATATACAGTCCGAGATATCGACAAATCCCAACATGCAGAAGATGGGCATCAAGTGTGCCGTGCAGGAGACACGCGAGGATATGGGACTTACGGATTGCGATACGGACAGCATCTGCTCGGGCAACTGCGCAGGATGCGATATTGACCACAGCGAGAAGACTAAAAAATAGAGCAGGGAACTATGGATAAGATGGATAAAAATACGTGGCTATGCCGCAACTGCAATTCGTTAGTCGACATCAAGTTAAGCAGCTGCCCTGCGTGCCATGCCGACAGACCCGAGGGGGATGCTACCGAGCCTCTTCCCGAGGGTATCGCCGAGGTTGTACAAAGGGAGAATTACACCAATGCCGTAGCGAAGCCTAAGCCTAAGTATATCTTCCGCGAGGCGGTGCTTGTGAACGCTGCCGACATCACACTTATCCTCGGTCTATTTGCCACCTTCGGCTCGCTTGTCGCCCCACTTATCGTCGACTTCAAGGTCGACGCGCCGATGATGTGGGCGGTATGCGTTGCGGTGGTCGTCTTCGCCACGACGATGGTATCGTGGGCCTTGCTGCGCACCATAGCCGAAATCTCACGCATATTGAGAGATAAAGAAGCATAATAGCATTAAAACATATCACTACTGTCCCATTAAAATTGGGGAATGTTCTTTGAAATTATTGAAATATAGTTAGTTGCAGAGATTTTCAGTGCGAACGGACTTGAAATTTTAACTTTGCGGTGATTTAATGTTGACCGCTTATGTTTTCCGA
>JAFUPR010000090.1 GCA_017481145.1 Alistipes sp.
ACGATTAGAGCTGACCGATTTGGTCAGCTCTAATCGTATTAATATGGTTAAGTGTTATTACTTAACCTCCTCGAACTCTACATCCTCGGGCTGTGCCTGTGTCTGGTTGGGGTCGTGCTGTGCACCCGCCTGACCCTGCTGTGCCTGCTGAGCCTGCTGCTGAGCGTAGATATCCTGCGAGGCAGCCTGCCATGCAGCGTTGAGAGCCTCAATAGCGGTGTCGATAGCTGCAATATCCTGAGCCTTATGTGCCTCCTTAAGCTTGCTGAGGGCATCCTCGATAGCCGCCTTCTTATCGGCTGGAAGCTTATCGCCATACTCCTTGAGCTGCTTCTCGGTAGCGAAGATATTAGAGTCGGCAGCGTTGATCTTCTCGATACGCTCGCGCTCCTTCTTATCCTTCTCCTCGTTAGCCTTAGCCTCGTCGCGCATACGCTGGATCTCGGCGTCGGTAAGGCCGCTCGATGCCTCAATGCGGATCTTCTGCTCCTTGCCTGTGCCCATATCCTTAGCCGACACGTTAAGAATACCGTTGGCATCGATATCGAACGTAACCTCAATCTGGGGCACACCACGGGGTGCTGCGGGAATGCCGTCGAGGTGGAAGCGACCGATAGACTTATTATCGGCAGCCATAGCACGCTCGCCCTGACATACGTTAATCTCTACCGAGGGCTGGTTGTCTACAGCCGTAGAGAATACCTGACTCTTACGTGTGGGGATGGTTGTGTTAGCGTCGATAAGCTTCGTCATCACACCACCAAGAGTCTCGATACCGAGCGAGAGAGGTGTAACGTCCAAAAGGAGGACATCCTTAACCTCACCCGTGAGGACACCACCCTGGATGGCAGCACCTACGGCAACAACCTCGTCGGGGTTAACCGAGCGGTTAGGAGTCTTACCGAAGAACTCCTCGACAACCTTCTGTATCGCGGGGATACGTGTAGATCCACCCACGAGGATAACCTCGTCAATCTGGCTTGCCGAGAGGCCAGCATCACGCAGAGCGATGCGACAGGGCTCGATGGTCTTCTGCACGAGGTGGTCGCAGAGCTGCTCAAACTTAGCACGCGTAAGCGACATCACAAGGTGCTGAGGAATGCCATTTACGGGCATAATATAGGGCAGGTTGATATCCGTCGTCGTAGCTGATGAGAGCTCGATCTTAGCCTTCTCTGCAGCCTCCTTAAGGCGCTGCAACGCCATAGGATCCTGACGGAGGTCTATGTGGTGCTCAGCCTTGAAGGCCTCAGCCATGTAGTCGATGAGTACGTGGTCGAAGTCATCACCACCAAGATGTGTATCACCATTGGTAGACTTTACCTCGAAGACACCGTCGCCAAGCTCGAGGATAGAGATATCGAACGTACCACCACCAAGGTCATATACGGCAATCTTCATGTCATCCTGCTTCTTGTCGAGACCATAGGCCAGAGCTGCTGCTGTAGGCTCGTTGATGATACGGCGCACCTTGAGACCTGCAATCTCACCAGCCTCCTTCGTAGCCTGACGCTGCGAGTCAGAGAAGTAAGCGGGAACGGTGATGACGGCCTCCGTCACCTCCTGACCAAGGTAATCCTCAGCTGTCTTCTTCATCTTCTGGAGCGTGATGGCCGAAATCTCCTGTGGCGTATACTGGCGACCGTCGATCTCCACACGAGGAGTGTTGTTGTCACCCTTAACGATGGTATAGGGAGCACGCTGGATGTCCGATGCTACGTTGTCGTAACGCTCACCCATGAAGCGCTTGATAGAGAACACCGTGCGCTTAGGATTGGTGATAGCCTGACGCTTTGCGGGATCGCCCACCTTACGCTCGCCACCCTCGGTGAAGGCTACAACCGACGGAGTCGTGCGATGACCCTCGGCGTTGGGAATAACCACGGGCTCGTTACCCTCCATTACTGCTACGCACGAATTTGTCGTACCTAAGTCAATACCAATAATCTTGCTCATAATCTAAAATTTTATTTGTTAACTAATATTTTGCACTTTCATTGTCGAGACACCTATGCGTCCGACGAAAGTAGAGCACGGCAAACGGCATACCAAACAAAAAAATGCGCCAAAAGTGACGCATATAATAATGAATGTATGACAAAAGTGACACAACAACCGCACACGCACTGACAAAATGGCAGTCTTACTAACGATGGCTCATGCTCTACACAAAGCAAACGTACATCCCAAATACACTATTTTGACCAATAAGCCTAAGCCCACTTTTTATTCAGCCCACAAAAAAAATACACCCACGATACCGTGGGTGCTTATGGTTGTAGCGAGAGAGAGACTTGAACTCTCGACCTCATGATTATGAATCATGCGCTCTGACCAGCTGAGCTATCTCGCCATTGCTTTTAAAGCGAGTGCAAAGATAGAGCAATTTTCTGAACTTGCAAAATTATTTACAACTTTTTTCAAAATAAGTGGCGAAACATCGCTCAGCTATGGATTAATATGGCATGGGTGAGCCTATCATACATAAATGAAGGGAGTGACTAAAAAGTAACTTAGTCGCTTCCTATTGCCTTAGAAGTATAGAGACTAAAGCTTATTAAGCTCAATCTCAAAGTCGGCCAACACATTCATATAGTTGATGAATGCCTCGTAGGCTGAGTCGTACGGGTTGAAGTATGAGTGTACGTCGCCATCAGAGAACCACTTAGTAGCCATATAGTAGAAGTGGTCAGAGTTCTGCATAAAGTGCCATACATACTCAAAGTCCTTATTCTTAGCCTTCTTAACCTTGGGCGCGAGAGCATAAAGTTTCTGGAATGCCTCGTTCTGGAGGTCGTTACCGAGCCATGCTGTAACATCACGCTCCTCATCAGCCCATGACATAGCGTAAGGACAGTGAAGAACAGCTACAGGCTGCAATCTCTTTGATGCCTCGCTCGCCGTAGCGAACTCAACCTCGCCCGTAGCAAGGAGAGCTGCTGGCAGCGCCTTCATAAAGTCGAAGATGCCAGTCGACGCCTTCTGGTGCTCGCCAAAGGTCTCGTAGTCCATGAAGAGGTTGACAACATCACCTGTCTCCTCAGCCACCCAGCCAGTAAACTTATCAGCCGTGAGAGGCCACTCTGGCCAGCCCTCATTAGAGAAGCGGAAGGCTATGTCGTCCGACAGCTTATAGTTACGCAACAGCAGGCGCAGCTTGTTATCCACAGCATCGGTATATACGAAGTTGGGCGACTTCCAGCCAAGGATATGCTTAGCACCCTCAGCAAGCATCGTCTTAAAGCCCATACCCTCAACAGCCTTAGCTATATCGTCAGAGTATATAAGCTCCGTATTTCGGAAGGCCGTAGGCTTCACGCCAAACTCCTCCTTGAGCATCTGTGTGTGGAGCTTAACCTCCTGCTTGAACTCGTCGACAGAGTGGAGCGACGAGAGTGAGTGCGAGTATGTCTCACCGAGGAACTCGACACAACCCGTAGCAGCAAGAGCCTTGAACGACTCCAGCACCTCGGGAGCGTAGGCCTTAAACTGCTCGACAGCCGAGCCTGTGATAGAGAAGGTGCAGCGGAATGCCCCCTTATTCTCTTCGATAAGGCTCAGCAGAAGCGCATTCATCGGCAGGTAGCACTCGCGAGCCACCTTCTGCATGATGGCGCGGTTGTTGAAGTCGTCGAGGTAGTTGTGGTCGTTGCCCATCTGGAAGAAACGGTAGGTCTTCAGACGCCAGGGCTGATGTACCTGAAAATAGAAACAAAGAGTCTTCATATATAGTTACCTTTTATTATTTATTACACTTGTCGATAGCCTGCTGGTAGACATCCTTAATCTTCACAGCGGCATTGAACCACTTGAGGCTGTTAACCTCCTCCATGCCCTTCTCGGAGAACATCTTAGCAAGAGCGGGATAGGTTATCAATCCGTAGATGGCGTCAGCCATAGCATCTACATCCCAGTAGTTAACCTTCACAGCATAGTCGAGGACCTCGGCTACGCCGCTCTGCTTAGAGATGATCGTAGGCACGTTCGAGCGCATAGCCTCCAGCGGCGAGATACCAAAGGGCTCCGATACCGACGGCATGACATATACGTCCGAGAGTTGGAACATCTTCTGCACGTCGTCACCCTTGAGGAAGCCCGTGAAGTGGAAGCGGTCGGCAATGCCGAGCTGCGCAGCACGACGGATACAGTGGTTCATCATATCACCCGAGCCAGCCATAACGAAGCGTACATTAGGCACGCGCTTAAGCACCTTGGCAGCCGCCTCGATAAAGTAGTCGGGACCCTTCTGGAAGGTTATACGGCCAAGGAAGGTGACAATCTTGTCATCAACACCACGCTTAGGTAGCGGGTTATCATTCTCGGCAAACTGCACGGCATTATGTACAGCCACGACCTTCTCGGGCTCTATGTGGTATTTGTCGATGACGATATTACGTGTGAGGTTAGACACGGCGATGACCATATCGGCAGCAGCCATGCCCGCACGCTCGATCTCATAGACACGCGTGTCAATATTATCGCTCGACGAACGGTCGAACGACGTGGCGTGCATGTGTACTACAAGGGGCTTGCCCGAGACACGCTTAGCCGCAACACCTGCGAAATATGTCAACCAGTCGTGTGCATGGATAACATCGAACTGACCCTCAAGTTGGCGTGCCACCTCAGCAGCGACAACAGCATAGCGAGCAACCTCCTCCATGATGTTGGCGCCATACTTACCCGAGAAGGTGTAGCGCTGCGTCCAGCTATCGCCCTTACGCTCCCAGAACTTCTTACCCGTGCGCTCGTAGCCCTCGCGGTAAGTAGCCCACTCCTCAGGCGAGATATAGGGAACCATGTTCGAGTCGATATGTATGAACGAAATCTTACTCATGATGTCATCTGCACCCTCGATGCTTGAGTCACAGTAGCGTGCCTCTATGTCGCTGGCATTAACAACCTTAACAAAGCTCTGATCCTCATCGCCCGATGCTTTGGGCATAACGAAGATAACCTCCACGTCGTTGCGAGCCAGACCTTGGGTCATACCGTAGCAGGCGGTACCCAGACCACCAGCGATATGGGGAGGAAACTCCCAGCCGAACATTAAGACTCTCATATTGTATATCTTTTTACGTTTTATTTCTACGTTTTACTTCTTCGTACTCTTGCGTACACACTTTCTCTTAGGCTTCTCCTCGGTAGCAGCCGCCCTCTTTGTTGCCGTCTTACGCGCGGGCTTTTTGGCGTAGCGCTCAATAAGCTCGGCAATGTAGAGCACGCCAGCAACAGACGTGGCATGCGATACTGAGCCACGAGGATTGTGTGGAGGATCACCCTCAAAGCGCTCCGACAAAGAGCCAACACACTTGGTCTGAAGCTCATCATCAAAGGCGTCAAGGATGCTGCGCGCCTCGTCGACAAACTTGTCACCACTAAGGTCGAAGCACGCCTTAACATATAGCGCCAACGGCCATATCCATGCTGAGCCGTTACGCGAGGCAAGATCCTGCGAACGCTGATCCTCGTTGTAGTTCGACTTGTAGAGCAGGTTACGTGGCGAGAGGGTACGGATGCCACGTGGCGTGAGCAGATGCTCACGGATGGTCATCAATATACGTACAAGCCTATCATCATCCACGAGCTTATAATCTAAGCCACATACCACAGCCATATTTGCACGGATATATTTGTTGACCTCGTCATAGTTGACATAGTCGGCAACATATCCCTCCTCCTCTAACCAGAATTTTTCATTAAAGGCAGACTTTATGCGTTTGGGCAGATCCTTCCAGGCAGCAACAAACTCCTTGTCACCCTCCTTCTTAGCCACTGCGAGCGTATACTCCACAGCATTGTACCAGAGCGCCTGAAGCTCCACAGGGTAGCCCCTACGTGGTGTGAGAGGCACGCCATCGACGATAGTACCCATCCATGTCAAGGGACGCTCAGCCGAAGCCCAGATAAGGCCGTTATCGTGCATGCACACCTCTGTGGAGAAACCACGACGATAGACCTCAAGGATATCCTTCATCACCTTGCCATACCTCTCCCATAAAGCCTTACGGCCAATATGAGCCTCGAGCTGCTGGAGGGTATAGAAGAACCATAACGGCGCATCGGCCGTGGGTGGCAACATGCGACCCTCGAGAAGGTCACTGTCGTAAAAGTCGCGAACGGCCGTATCAAGAGCATCGATGCAGTCCTCCTTGTGCCCCTGCGTGAGTGTGAGGCCTGGGAGCGCCATGAACGTATCCTCCATAAAGGGGCCAAACCATGGGTAGCCAGCGATAACCTCCGTGCGATTCTCGGGGCGACGAATGACAAACTGGCGTGCCGAGTGACGCAAACAGCTGAGGAAGTCGACCTTATGTGTGCGGCGTGCCAACGATGCCTCATAGACTGCCGATATAGTCTCGGGCGAGGCCATCATGTCGGTTGCAGCCGAGAATATCACGCTCTCACCCTTCTTAATCTTAAACTCGAAATAGCCTGTCGTAAGTAGATCCTCATGTCCCTCATACCCACGAGCCAACTCCTTGCGATACTCGAAGTTGTAGTACCAGTCAGGGGCAGCAACAAACTCAGCATCCTCCTTGTCGAGCTGCATGTGCAACCACGGGAAGCCCTCATACAGACGGCACTTGACACCATAAGGTATGGGATATGCCCTACCATCAGCCTCCATATTGGCCTTCGACAACGCATGCTTATCACGGAAAGCTAACAGGGGACGTAGACGTAGTGTCGTCTCCGAGTGAGCATCGACCAGCGTGTAACGAATCATCAACTGTGTGCGCTTGTGAATCCACAACAGCTCCTTCTTGAGTATCACACCACCCACACGATACGTGATGGTAGGCGTAGGGGTATACTCGAAGTCGGTGATATACTTATGACCGCGAGGCTCATAGACGCCTTCAAAGCGGTGCAGTGCAAGGTTGAACGACTGATCGTGCTGCACGATGGTCTCGTCGAGCGACGATAGCAACACAAAGGTGCGGTCGCTCTGGTCTATGGGTGCGACCATCAAACCGTGATACTTACGTGTATTGCAGCACACAATGGTGGTACTCATATAACCACCACGACGATCCGTGGCGAGCATCTCGCGATCTAACGAGTACTCCAAGTTGCCCAATTCACGCTTGTCAAATGTAAGTCCTGACATAATGATACCTATATTTATTTAGTTTTGTCTTCAAATACAACACCCCCGAACCGCACGATACTGGCTATGACATTGATACTCAATAAGATAGACTACCAGCGAGCAGCACACAACAAGGGTAACTTAATTTTTACCAAGTAAAGTTACAAAAATATTTTTAATAAACAAAATATTTATGCAAATAATGACTCGATTACGGCATCCGACACAAGGAAGTGCTCGGCACGGATAGCTAATGCCCCGCCCCGCACATCGACTATACCACCAGCAATCCACTCCTTAGCAGCATGCTGAAGACGATGACGCTCGCTCAAACCAAACCTCTGCTCGACATACTCAAGGTCTATGCCCTCAACTCTTCGTAGCGACGTCATAACATACTCGTTAAGATGGTCGCGCTCCGTAAGACTCTCACTATCAAAGCGCATATCTCCGTCGGCATACTGCTTGGCCGTCGACGTACACCAACGACGCTCCTCTCCCGTGAAAGAGTGGGCACCAGGCCCTATACCGAGGTACTCGACACCCATCCAATAGGCAGAATTATGCTGGGCACGACGCCCCGACTTCGCATAATTAGATATCTCATAATGTTCATACCCTGCCGCCTGAAGAGTCTCATGCACAGCAAGATACTCTGACTCTGACACCTCATCGGAGATAGGCACATACTCACCTCGCTGCATCAACAACCCGAGCCTTGTACGCTCCTCGACCGTCAGATGGTATGCCGAGATATGCTCCACGTCAAGTGCTACAACCCTTCGCAACGTGTCGGTGAGGGTGTCGCCAAAGCCCGCAATGCCAAAGATGACATCTACCGAGATGTTATCATATCCCGCATCTCGTAGACGCCTGACGGCATCCTCAGCCTCCTTAGCCGTATGTCGACGGTTCATAAAGCGCAATACCCTATCGTCAAACGACTGGATGCCAAGACTTAGGCGATTAACAGATGTTCGTCGCAAGTTGTCGACATACTCTGTTGTGAGGTCATCGGGATTAGCCTCAAGCGTTATCTCCGTAACAGCCGAGCAATCAAATAGTTCTCGCGCCGCATTAATAAGAGACTCAATATCCTCGGGGGCAAGCAGTGACGGCGTGCCACCACCAAAATATATCGACGTAAGACTTCGCGAGTGGAGCTCTCCTACACGCTCACGCAACTCACGATGCATGCCCTCGACAACACGTGGCAGCAGCTCCACAGCACCCACCTTATAAAAATCGCAGTAGGTACATATCTTACGACAGAAGGGCACGTGGAAATAGAGTGTTGCCATAGGATTTAGATTTTCATCACCCGCAAAGTTATTAAAATTTTCATTATATTTGCAATGTGATATTTCAAACTATTTTGAATTATGAAGAGTATCAGAGAGTTATACCGTATAGGCACTGGCCCCTCGAGTAGCCACACGATGGCACCACGCCGTGCTGCCGAGATATTTCAACACCGCAATCCCGATTGCACGTCATTCCGGGTGACACTTTACGGCAGTCTCGCCGCCACAGGCAAGGGACACTTAACGGATGTCGCCATCCTCGACACCCTCAAGCCCCATGGCGAGGTAGAACTCACCTGGGAACCCTCCACATTCAAACCCTTCCACCCTAACGGCATGCTCTTCGAGGCTTTAGACAACGGCACTGTCGTAGACGACTGGACGGTATATAGCGTTGGCGGTGGCGCCTTAGCCGAGGAGGGCGAGAAGCCCATCGAGAGCGCCGACATATACCCCGACACCAAGCTTGTAGACATCCTCAAGTGGTGTACCGACAACGGTCGCACCTTCTGGGAGTATGTCGAGATGCACGAGGACGAGGGTATATGGATATTTCTCTCGAAGATTTGGCGTGTCATGCGCGAGGCTGTCGAGCGCGGCATCGAGACCGACGGCGTAATCCCAGGCCCACTAAACCTACCACGCCGTGCCATGCGCTACAACGTGCGCGCCTCGGGATATAGCCAGAGTCTCAAATCACGAGGTCTGATCTTCTCCTATGCCCTGGCCGTGAGCGAGGAGAATGCCTCGGGTGGCCGCATAGTTACTGCGCCCACATGTGGTTCGTC
Source organism: Alistipes sp. (assembly GCA_017481145.1). Lineage (GTDB taxonomy): Bacteria > Bacteroidota > Bacteroidia > Bacteroidales > Rikenellaceae > Alistipes. Next base: position 9,189 of record JAFUPR010000090.1, read on the forward strand.
AGGCGTCATGCCTGCCGTATTGTACCATCTGTGGAAGACGCGCGAATTCTCCGAGCAGCGCATCTGCCGCGCCTTAGCGACAGCGGGACTCATTGGCAACATCGTTAAGCACAACGCCTCAATATCGGGTGCCGAGGTGGGCTGCCAGGGCGAGGTGGGCGTAGCATGTGCTATGACAGCAGCTGCTGCCAATCAGCTCTTCGGTGGCACGCCCGCGCAGATAGAGTACGCCGCAGAGATGGGCCTTGAGCACCACTTAGGCATGACGTGCGACCCTGTATGTGGTCTTGTACAGATACCCTGTATCGAGCGCAACGCCTATGCCGCAGCACGTGCCTTAGATGCCAACTTATACTCGATGTACACCGATGGACACCATCGTGTGTCGTTCGACCGCGTAGTCGAGGTGATGAAGCAGACAGGACACGACCTACCATCGATATACAAGGAGACAGGCGAAGGTGGTCTTGCCAAGGATTTCTTCTAATAGGGTGCTGGGAGCACACCGCTACCATATCAAGTGATTTAGAGACACCCGACGTGAATAAGATAGTAGCCTTCACAGGACATCGCACATATTGCGGAGCTTGCGACCACGAGCTCCGCAATGTTGTCGCGAGGCTCTACGAGCGTGGCGCACGCATCTTCCGCGTGGGCATGGCCGAAGGCTTCGACCTCGCCGCCGCCGAGGCTGTCGTGGGGCTCAAACAACAACACCCCGACATCGTAATCGAGGCTTATATCCCGTGGCCCGAGTTCGCCACACGCTTCATAAAAGCCGAGCGCCAGCGCTATGAACAGATACTCCAGCAAGCGACAATCATACGTTACACATCACAACAATATCGCGCCGACGTATTCCATCGTCGCAACGACATGCTCGTGGACGGCGCCCATACGCTCGTGGCATGGTGTCACAACCCCAAGAGCGGCACAGGCTACACATTACGCCGCGCTAAGAGGTCTGGGTGCCTGATCATAAACCTCTGTGAAGCTGAGCTTTTCGACGCAACAATATAGCACACAGCAACCATATAGTCCCCTATCATAAATATTAGGTATCTATCCATTTTAGGTATTTATACTACCATCTGTTTAACAATATTATCGTACTTTTGCAACAAGTTTAAATGGAGATACACTACTGTCCTATTAAAATTTAGGAATGTTCTTTGAAATTATTGAAATATAGTTAGTTGCAGAGATTTTCAGTGCGAACAGACTTGAAATTTTAACTTTGCGGTGATTTAATGTTGACCGCTTATGTTTCCCGATAAGTTCGTTTTTGCTCAGTTAGTCACTTTTCTTGATAGAAGCAAGTTTAACCGCATCGTAGCAATGTACAATGGCGACCGCTATGTCAAGCACTTGACTTGTTGGAATCAGTTTCTTGCGATGATGTTCGGTCAG
>JAFUPR010000091.1 GCA_017481145.1 Alistipes sp.
GGAGTTCCCCAACTTCAAGTTCCACCTCGCCCTCGACCGTCCCGATCCCGAGGCAGACAAGGCAGGTGTACCTTACGTTGCAGGCTTTGTTCACAATGTTCTCTACGAGACATACCTCAAGCAGCATGACGAGCCCGAAGGCATCATCTACCTCATGTGCGGTCCTCCTATGATGGCACAGTCGGTAGTAAACCTTCTCGATGGACTTGGAGTTCCTGCAGAGAATATTTTGTTTGATAACTTCGGCGCATAATTTTAGCGTGATAATGGGTCGATTGCGGCCCCTAACAAAAAATGCCACCAATGGGACGTACGTTACAAGTACTACCCATCGGTGGCATTTTTGCCGAGTGTTGTACTCGGCTCATTTTGACGCTAAAATTTTCGATTGTAAGGCGGCATCACCCCCCCCTAAAAGCAAGAGCCCTCGGGCTGTACGAAAGAGTACTATCCCGAGGGCTCTTCTTTTGTGATGTGCCAAATTAGCCTTCTTCTGACAACAAACTCCCTTATCATTTATCAAAGTTAGCATAAACATTCGCTTTTGTAGAATATAAATTGTAGCTATTATTGTGTTACTATATGAATAATTGTGTACTTTTGCAGTTGCAAACAAACTTGAAAGCGTATGAAAATCAACAATTATGAGCCCCCTAAGTTCGAGATTGTAGAGGTCGTAGCCGAATGTGGCACGTTATACAGCACTGGCATCGAGGTGCCTCCAGGTGAGGAGTATGGTGATGAAGATTGGATTTAGTCGAACACCCCTAAAAGCAATGATTACAATGAGAAAAGTGATATTTATGCTATGGGTGTCGATGATGGTCATGGCGTGTAACGATATTTTTGAGGAGAACATATCTTCGCCCATCGAGCAAGAGCGTGGCGAGGAGCTTGATACCATAGCCATACCTGTTGAGATGGCCATTGGTGGTAGCGACACTCGTATCTTCGATGACGAGCTGCGCTGGTTGTGGCAGAGCGACGACGTGGTATATGGTACACAGGTACACGCTGCCACGAAGGTGCTCAACCCTATGATACTAAACGATGCGGGCAACTTCCAGAATGATGCCTTTGAGATTACTACGTCGCTATTCTCCAAGACACACTACTATATGTTTGCCTATCCTACGATAGAGGTTGTCGATAAGTCGTGGGAGAATCTTACGGGTAGCTATCAGGTGACAACCGTGCAGGATGGCAGCTGGACACCAGCACTTGTAGGCATCACCTCGCGCAAGCTGAGCCCCGATGAGTTGCAGTTGGGAGATACGGAGAGTATCACGATGCAGCACCTCTCGGCAGCCCTTGAGGTGCGCGTATGGGAGGAGGATGGAAAAAATACGGGCGAGCGCATGAACATCCATAAGGCGACGCTACGTTCCGAGAGCGACTTCGTGGGAGCGTGGATTGTCAGGGAGAGTAGTGGTGCGCTAAGCATAGAGCAGCGCCTATCGGGTAATGAAGTTGTTGTCGATGGCCTTAATAGCGATGTTGTCGCGTTCAATGTCGCACCTGGCACGTACGACTTTATTGTCGACCTTGAGGCTCCCAATGGCGAGGGTGTTATCCTCCCCATTACATCTAAGGGATTTGCTGCGGGCAAGCGTACTATCGTCAACGTCGAGTGGCGCCGTGCCGTATCTATAGATAATGTCACCTCGTGGTACGAGGCATATAGGAGCAACCCCGAGACGACACTTGAGGAGGGATATATATACCTCGAGGGCTTGGAGTGGGAGAGTGGTACGCCTACGATATATGTCGATGGCGAGCCTGTGGAGGTCGTAGACAATCGCATTGCTGTTGAGCCTGGACGTCATGAGGTATATGCGGCCATCGAGAGCTGCCGTACAAAGATATTCTATGTCGACGTCTATAATAAGGCCTCGCTCGAGAGCGCCACGCTCCATACGTCGTACAATAGTAGTGATGGTAGCATCAGCCGTAGCAATGCCTATCGCGGTAACAGCATATATATAAGCAATGTGGTGCTTAGCGACCAGCTGTCGCTTGGTGGTGCTGTGGCCGAGGTGACGTATAAGAGCACGTCGGACTACTTCGGCTTGAATAAGAAGAGCGCCACGGTGAGCCTCGCAGATGGTGAGGTTGTGGGCGTTGATGCTGGCGTGTACGATGTGACGGCTGTCGTGAAGCTCGATAATGGCTACCCATGTGGTGAGCTCACCGCCAAGCTGACACTCACAGGCATACCCGCCGAGGCCAACTTTATGGAGGATAGCTACGACGGTTGGAGCTGGTTCTCTCCCGCGGCACTCTTGGGTGAGCCTACGGTGTCTGTTGGTGAGGTGGACTATGGGCTCTATAAGTTCAACACCCTCATCCTTGAGCCACAGCTGACAAATGCTCTCTTGATGAACACGGAACATAGCGTTGTAATATCATCACCCTCGCTCTATATCCCCGAGGAGCTTAATATCACAGCCTCTGTCGTCGCCCATTCGCGTAATATGGATACTACCTTCGATGTGCCCATAGGCGAGGAGACTGTTACTGTCGAGGATAAGGAGGCATACCGCCATACCTATATCTCTGTTACGAGTGGTGTGGGCTCCATTATCAACTCCTTCATCCCTCAGATGGGCGATACCTATATCGAGGGCAACTATGCTATTCTGCCCAGTCGTGATACTGAGTACACATCCTATCCCGAGCCAATACCCCTAACACCTGGCCGCCTCGATAAGAGTAAGAAGGTGCTCTTCTCGCGATTTTTCAAGTATCACAATCAGTATATAAATAAGATAAAGATTGAATACGCTGAGTAATTTGTTGTGATAAGGTGTCATCTTAGACCTATCCCTAAAAATAGAGTGCCATGGGCTGTACGAAAGAGTACTATCCCATGTCACTCTTTTTTGTGGTAGGACAAATCTAACCCATTCTGACCACAAATTTAGTGCTGCCCGCAATGTTCATTCTGAGTGCAGCGTAGCGCAGTCGAAGAATCTCTTGTTGGTCTTCCATCCCCAATAAAAATAGAGTCTGAATAAAAAGAGTATTTTGTCGTTCTTTGTTGTTATAAGTCATCATCTACTGTCGCTAACGAATTATCTCGTTACTTCAGCGGTGAGTCTGGCTCTTTGGCCATGACAGCATAGAAGAGCTTATCGACAAGGCCAGGGAAGAACTTCTTGATAAGGTGTGTGCCACGACCCTACCACTCCATCAAGCAGAGGCGCTTACGGCGACGTA
>JAFUPR010000092.1 GCA_017481145.1 Alistipes sp.
AAATATATTCCGTATCTTTGCTCCGAGGTTAATTGTTTATACATTGCAATACAAAAATAGTTAATCTTAGGGAGACTGCAAAGTCTCCTTTTTTGTATTGTCAATGAAAGCTACCTTTGCACTTTGAAATTGAAAGTATAAAAAAAATATCACGGCGCCCCATGAAGCACTATCTACATCGCAATTTTATCGCACCCGTGGCAGCATCAAACGTGACGTGGTCACTGTCGAAAAGACGCTCGATATTTCCCGAGGCTATCATCTCGGCTGTGGGCATGTGTACCAACCGAGGAGTGTCGACGAGGGCTATGCTGTCGGCAAGTGCGAGGGCTATGTCGAGCTCGTGCGTGGAGAATATCACGAGCTTATGCTCCTCGTGTGCTAAGCGTCTAAGGAGTGTACATAGCTCGTAGCGGTTGGGCAGGTCGAGGAACGACGTGGGCTCGTCGAGGAGTATTGCGGGGGTATCTTGCGCCAAGGCGCGTGCAATCATGACCCTCTGGCACTCGCCATCCGAGAGTGTGTCGACCCTACGCTCAGCCATGGCGGTGATGCCCGTGATGGACATAGAGCGCTCGATGATGCTTTCATCGTCGGATGTTATATGTCCCATCCAGTCGGTGTAGGGTGCGCGACCTATAGCCACGAGGTCGTGGACACTCAGAGCATCAACATCCACACGCTCGGTATTCACAAAGGCGATTTTCTTGGCCAGCATTGCCGCCGATATCTCGTCGGCCCTCGTGCCATCTATGGTGATGCATCCCGCTGTGGTGCTGCCGAGGGAGGCTATGGCGCGTAGCAGTGTCGACTTGCCTGTTCCATTGCGGCCAAGGAGTGCTATGAGGCTACCACGCTCGAAGAGTGCGGAGCTCTCGGCTATGAGCGTGCGCTCACCAAAGGCGAGGGTTATGTTGTGAAGCTCTATCATTGGCGGTTGCGGTTACGGATGACTACATATATAATAATAGGTACGCCGAGTAGCGATGTTATGGTGTTGACGGGAAGCACCACGCCACTGCGTGCCACAATGTCGCACATCAGCGAGCATAGTAGCATGGCAACAGCACCCCAGAGTATCGTTGCGGGCATGAGCACGCGGTGGTTTGCTGTGCGGAAGGTCATGCGTGCAAGGTGCGGTATGGCTAAGCCGATAAAGCCTATAGGGCCACAAAAGGCTGTGATTGTTCCCGCCAGGAGTGTCGTCGAGAGGAAGACGATAAGGCGCGAGCGACCTATGTTAAGACCCATGGTGCGGGCGTAGTTCTCGCCGAGGAGTAACATGTCAAGTGGCTTGATGGCCACGATGGCAAGGCCGAGTCCGACGATGACTATTGGTATGAGTAGCTGCAGTTGCTCCATAGTCACTGTGCCGAGTGAGCCCATTGTCCACACGATAAAGGCCTTGAGCGACTCCTCCGTACCCATATATTGAAGTATGCCGACGATGGCCGATATTGCCGAGCCGAGCATCATGCCGATGATGAGTATGGTGTTGATATTACGTATCTTGCGCGACAGCCACATCACGAGCATGAGTATCGCTGCCGAGCCTATCCATGCCATGCCCGTCGTGCCGAAGGTCATAAGCCACGATGCTGTTGTGAGCCCCATCATGGGCATCGCGAGGGTGAAGAGCGCCACGCCAAGGCTCGCACCCGAGTTGATGCCGAGGACATAGGGACCAGCCAAGGGGTTGCGAAAGAGCGTCTGCATCTGTAGACCACTCGCCGCGAGCGCTGCACCCGCAGCTATGGCCACGAGTACCTTTGGTAGGCGCATCTTGAGGATTATAGTCTCCGTGCCCACATCCATGGGACGTCCTATGATGGTATCCCACACATTGCGTAGAGGTATCTCCGTTGTGCCTATAAGAAGGCAGCCTATGGCTAACACCACAAGGGTTACGGCCAATACTCCGAAGAGTATGTAGTGGGTGATATATACTCGTTTTGTCGCCATGTTACTCTAATTTACGATGGTAGTATAACTCCTCGTCGCTATCCGTCATGATGGTGACTAAGTCGTTGAGCACCACGTCGGGGCGCACGATGGCCGACTCCCAGAAGTCGCTACCTCCTGCTGCGGTGCGTCGTAGATTGTTATTGTAGACATCGCCACGGCGTACTACGGCGCTTGTAGCAAAGTGGGGTGCTGCCGAGCGTAGCTCATCGAGCGTAGTGCACTGACCCACGTTGAGCCATATATCCGCACCATCAACGAGCTTCACGGCCTCCTCAAGGCTTATGCCCTTAGAGCCTCCAGTGGGGTTCTTGCCCTTGTATATGTAGTCACCACCAGCATCCTCCACAAGACGTACCATGTAGCTATCGTCTGCGGGCATATACCATACATCCTGATACGGTATGTTGAACATAACCCTGGGTTTAGTGCTGTTGGCTATAGCACCACGTATCTCCTCATAGCGTGCCACAATGTCGGCAAAGAGTCTCTGGCCATGCTCCCTGCAGCCCACAATCTCGGCTACGGCAACCATCCACTCGGCCTTGCCTAAGGGCGACTGCTCGGTGTAGTCGCCTAAGTATATGTAGGGTATGCCTAACTCGCGGAGCTTGGCCGTCACCGCCACATTCTCCGCAGCTACACCGTACATGAGCACAACGTCGGGGCGTAGCGCTACAAGCATCTCGAAGTCGAGGCTGCTGTCGTAGCCTACATCTCGCACGTGTGTGTTGTTGGCAATAGCCTCATTCATAACATATTGCTTGCCCGAGACGCCGACAATGACATCCACCTTACCTATGGCATCGAGCATAGCAATGTGGCTTGTCGACATGCAGACTACGCGACGTGCTGCACCGACGATATACTGACCCTCGTAGCCCTCGGCGAGTTCCTTGGTTGGAAATATGGCTAACCTCTGCTCTGCTATGGCATCACCCTGCCATGGGCGTGTTACGCTGAGGAGTTTTATCCCCGCGCTGTTGGCCTTGATGCTAAAGCCTGTGGCGTGCGTCGGAGAGTATTCCGTTATGTCGAAGTTGTCATCATAGCCGTTGCGTATGTTGTTACAACATACACTCAATGAAATGATTATGCTGACGACAGCTATTTTTACTAGAAATTTCATTTGACAAAGTTACATTTTTTTTGCAATTAATTTGCATTATTGAAAAAATTATTATTATCTTTGCACCGCAAAACCAGTTCGGGATGTAGCTCAGCCCGGTTAGAGTACACGTCTGGGGGGCGTGTTGTCGCAAG
>JAFUPR010000093.1 GCA_017481145.1 Alistipes sp.
GTGTGCCCGAGATAGGACATACTATCTCGCAGTCAAGGATTATCTGTCGTAGCTCTGCGAGGTCATTATTGTTCAGCGCCTCGGCAAAGCGGGTGTGTACAGCATCCATCTTAGCCTTAATCTCCAACACGCGGGGCGATGTGGCGAGATACTGCTCACGGTTGAAGTTCTCCTTGAAGCGCTTGTGTGCCTTCTCTACCTCCTTCTCGATCTTCTCCTCCTGCTTGGCGAGCCAATCCTCCACAAGGACATCGGCGCGATAGCGCTTCTTCGAGTCCTTATTGTCTATGAGGGGGTCGTTGAAGGCGCCCACGTGACCCGAGGCCTCCCACGTGCGAGGGTGCATGAAGATGGCAGCATCGAGACCTACGATATTCTCGTTGAGCTTAACCATCGAGTCCCACCAGTAGCTCTTGATATTGTTCTTGAGCTCCACACCATTCTGACCGTAGTCATAAACAGCACCAAGACCATCGTAAATCTCGCTCGAGGGGAATATAAAGCCATACTCCTTGCAGTGAGCGACCAACTTCTTAAACAATTCTTCCTGTGTCATAATATATCTATATTTTTGTTATCCTTTTATTCTCCTTCAGTTGCGGATACCAATCCGCAAAGGTAGGCTTTTTTTACGTAATATACAACATTGAAAAAAATTATATATATTTGCACATCGAATGTGTGTCCAACTAAAGCTTTAATAAGAGGTTTTTACGTAGGGTCGAGCATATATCAACGGCCTAAGTAGCGACCTTGGCCAACGAGAAACATAATTTATTAATTTTATACACTATTACTATGAATCGCTTACTAAGGTTAGCTACTATGGTCTTATGCGCCATCATACCCATGATGGGTTGCGAACAGGAGAGTTCTAACGGGGGCAATGCGCCCACCATCAAGCTCACAGCGGGCAAGGCCACCTCTACAACAATCTCTTTTACCATCACCGCCGAGGGTGCGTCGGAGTGCGCCTACCTCATCTACAGCGATGGTGAGCTCTCAGCTGAGCGCATACTTAGGGATGGTGTCAAGGTTGCGGGCGATGGCTCCACAACGACCATTCAGGGGCTCAGTCCCGAGACTACATATTTGGTTGTAGCCGCCGCACGCAACAATAGCGGCACAGCAATGACAACATTGACATCAATGGCTACAACCAAGGCTAATAACGACGAAAACACCCCTGTAAGGCCTCCTCAAGACCCCGATGCGCGCAACTTGGAGATTGAGAAGACCATGAATGGTCGATGGTATAGCGAGGACAACTACTATGTTACACTCGTTGCCACCACGGGCGAGTATATCATCCTCGACTTCTACACCATACCCGAGACCATGAGTAGCTATCTGCCCTATGGAAACTACACGTTGAATAATACAACTAATGCCTACACCGTATCCACCGATAGCTCGCTTATAGACCTCAACCCCGAGAATGGCTACGATGATGGTTATCTCTTCACCGAGGGCACCGTGAGCATCGACGTACAGGGTGGTTACTACGCTCTATATTTCCACCTCACATATACGGCCGATGGCACTCCCAATATTGTCGAGGGCTTCTACAACGGTCTACTATCAGGCGCGACCGTTCCCGAGGGCGACAATGAGGGTGCCAAGAAGCTTATCGAGGTTCACAAGGTGGGTGCCACGTCGTTTAAGTTTACGATACACGCCGAGGCGGGACAGTATTGGCGTTGCTCGGTGGTGGATAAGCGTATATATGACCAGACAGCATCGAACCCCGGTGCTTATGTCATCCTCCACGGCTTCATGCTCGACGGCACTCGCACATTCAACTGGGAGGATGGCAAGATGTGCGAGGATGTCCCTGGCCTTAAGATGAGCGTGACATCGTCGACCGACTACCTTATCCTTGCAGCGTTGATGGATTATAGCGAGGGCCAGGAGAACAACCTCCTCGGTGGCGTGGAAGTTGTGCAGATACGCACCGAGGCCCAGGAGGCTGGTACTGGTACGGTAGATATCAACATCAAAGAGATAAACGCTAACGACATTGTCTTCGATTGCACCTTTGGCGACGACGTATGGTGTTGCTATGTGGCAATGATGGAGACGGTAAACCTCGATGAGATTAAGGCGGGCAAATATGCCCTGGTGGGCTATGATAGCTTCGAGGAGTGCATGCTCTCGCTTATCCCAGGTCTCAGCCACGACTATATGCGTCAGTTTATCGGGCCCCAGGTGGACTACCGTTGGGAGTACCTCAAGTACGGCACATCGTACACAATGTGCGTGAAGGTTGAGGATATGGATAAGCGCGTATCTTACATCGAACTGGAGCCATTTACAACCAAGTAGGGGCGAAATATTCGGTTGAAGAAATATTGTTGATTGCTGAAAGTATAATAGATTGTCAATAAATTATCGTAACAAAGAGGATAATGTTTGCGAAATTATACTATCTTTGTGTCTGAAAAGATTTATTAACAATAAAAATTATTGTATTATGAAAAAGTTTTTACTTGCTATTGTTGCCTTGATGTGTGCGACAGGTGCTTTTGCACAGGATTGGTCAGTAGGTGGCCGTTTGGGTTCTGGTTTCCAGGCAGTAGGTCAGTATGGTTATAGTGCCGATAAATATGTAGAGGCACGCTTTGGTGCTGGTTGGCTTGATGGTGGTGTTACTGCCGACTTCACAGCCCTCCACAACTGGAACATCTGCACTATGGACTGGACTCCCAGCGCAGGTAAGTGGTTCTTCGACGCAGGTGTTGGTCTTAACGTCGGTGGCGCTGCTAACTATGTTTACTTGGGTGTTGCAGGTATGGCTCGTCTCGGTATCGAGTTTAACGGTGCTCCCGTAAGCCTCTCTGTTGACTATACTCCCGTTATAGGCCCTGGCATTGGCTACGGTCACGGCCATTCATCTGCAGGCTTCCGCGGTATGGGCTTTGCCAACTTCGGCATCACTTGCACATATAACTTCTAAATCTACTATTTAGACCTATATTCAAGGACTGTCGAACAAGGTTTGTTTGGCAGTCCTTGATTCATCACTAAATAACACTTTACAATGAAACGATTTGCCTTAATACTATTTGCGGTAGCTTTTGCTACAACTGCCTTCGCTCAGGATTTCTCAGCAGGGCTACGCGTAGGCTCAGGCATACAGGCTGTAGGCCAGTATAAGTATAACGATAACTGCTACTTCGAGGCTCGCTTTGGTGCCTCATGGCTCAATCGCCTCGGCGGCAGATATGAGATAGACTACGGTGGTGACAGCATCGGCTATAATGGTGCTGAGGGCTTCGGCTTCATGGATATGAGCACGCGCGCAGCAACCGTCTATACTACCTATGAGACCTTCGTCACGGCCGACTTTACGGTATTGCACAACTGGCGAATCTTCAAGATGGACTGGACACCCAAGTATGGCGACTGGTTCTTCGATGCTGGCGTCGGCGTTAACGTGGGCGGCAAGGAGCACTACGCCTATGTAGGAGTTGCGGGCATGGCACGTCTCGGCTTCAACTTCCCCGATGTACCTATCACCCTCTCGGCTGATTGGACACCCGTTCTTGGCCCTAAGTTCTTCTATGGCAAGGGTTGGAATGAGACATCTTTCAACGCCCTCGGGTTGGCTAACTTCGGCATCACTTGTACCTATAACTTCTAATTTCTTGTGATAGCGGCGCTACTGCGACGCTTCAGTCAAAATGGCGAATGGGGATGACTAAAAAGTAACTTAGCCATCCCCTGTTCCTTAAGAGGTTGAATAAAAAGATGTAGTTTTAGGCATGCGAAGCCAGAAAAAGCAGAGTTTACTATGCGTAAATGAGCATTTTGAGGGCAAGTAAAGCGTTGCGATTAAGTCGAGAGCAGAGCCAAGCTTGCTTGAACTCTGCCGAGACAGAGCAACGAAAAGGAACTTAACGACAAAATACACTTTTTATTCAGCCTCATCCGCCATTTCTCGTGTCAGCGTTACATTAGCACCACTCTGACAAGAAATTGGGGCGTGCGTTCGTTTTTGTCATGTTGAGCGAAACGAAGTGAAGTCGAAACATCTTAGACCACTTCTTACAACAAATATCCCCATCCACACATCTACAACCATCATATAACACCATTACAACCAATGAAATACTCTCTTGTCATCTTTGACCTCGACGGCACGCTATTAAACACCATTGGTGACTTAGCGGCCTCGGTTGACTATGTCATGCGCTCGCGCAACCTCCCCGAACATAGCGATGCTGAGTATCGCCAGATGGTAGGCGGAGGCATACGTCGCCTTGTGGAGCGTGCTCTGCCCGCAGAGCTTGCCAAGGATGAAGCATACGTCGATGATTGTGTCATGCAATTCCGTCGCTACTATGTCGACAACATTGACCGCCACACCCAGCCTTACGAGGGCATGCCAGAGCTTCTACGCGAGCTACAGAGTCGTGGCGTTAAGTTGGCCGTAGCCTCAAATAAATTTCAGCACGGCACAGATAGGCTCATAGCGAAATTTTTTGACGACATAGAGTTTGTCGCCATAGAGGGCAACCGTGAGGGTGCGCCCTTGAAACCCGACCCTCAGATTGTGGATAACATCCTAAGCATCGCGGGCGTCGAGCGCGAGAGTGTTGTGATGGTTGGCGACTCGGGCATAGATATACGCACCGCTACAGCTGCGGGCATAGACTCTGTGGGCGTAGCATGGGGCTTCCGCTTTGCCGAAGAGCTATACGATGCTGGCGCTACACGTGTGGTGTCGACAATAGCAGAACTGAGGGCTCTACTAAGCTAACAGCGACAATATCTCCTTACACAATCGGCATCAATACGCTCGTCACTCAATATTATCAGACGCTCAACAACATTGTGCAGCTCGCGAATGTTGCCTGTCCATGGTCGTGAGCAGAGAAGTTCGATGGCATCGGCATCGATGCCCTTACGCTCGACGTTCTGACGCGAGCACACCTCCTCGATGAAGTGCTCAACAAGGAGCGATATATCCTCCCTACGCTCCCTCAACGGTGGCACATCTATCTCTATGACACTCAGGCGATGGTATAAATCCTCACGAAAGTGACCGAGCTCTATCTCATGGCGTATATCCTTGTTCGTGGCCGCCACAACACGTACATCAACGGCTATATCTCTATCACCACCTACACGCGTAATCTTATTCTCCTGCAGGGCACGTAGCACCTTAGCCTGCGCCGAGAGCGACATGTCGCCAATCTCATCCATAAAGAGTGTACCCCCATCGGCCAGCTCGAACTTACCCTTGCGCTGCTTGACGGCCGAGGTGAACGACCCCTTCTCATGACCAAAGAGCTCACTCTCAATAAGCTCGGCGGGGATGGCAGCGCAGTTAACCTCGACAAAGGGAGCTGCCGAACGCGAGCTCTTAAGGTGCAGCCAGCGCGCCACAAGCTCCTTGCCCGTACCATTCTCGCCAAGCACCAGCACACGGGCATCGGAGGGCGCTACCCTACGTATCATCCTCCGCACATGCTCGATAGCCTCAGATCTACCTATGATAGGCTGTGTGGCACAGTTCGTGCGTCGTGAAGTGTGGCGCACGACACGGTGCTGAGGTTCACGCTCCGTGGCATCATCCTCGGCATGGAGGCTACGCAAAGAGCTAAGCAGGCGATTCATATCTATCGGAGCACTGAGGTAGTCGATAGCACCATGGCGTAGCGCCTCCACGGCAGAGTCCACATTAGGCTTACGTGCAACCACGATGGTGGGCAGACCTATGTCGGCGAGTTCCATATCTCCATCGACGATGGCGGCATCAAACGTAGCTGTGCGGCACATCTCGGTAGCCGAAGGCAGACTGTCGGCCTCAGCCGTAGAGAAGTTCTCGAAACGAAGGCGCTCGGCAAGCGAGTTGAGCATGCTTTTCGAGGGTGAAAGGATTAAAATTTTTGTCATAACTTGTTTATGTAAATAATTTTTAGTTACTTTGTGAGGTTAAAGTCCGCTATTACGGTGGATAAAGATGCACCCTTTAGCCTAATGGTGCAAACAAGAATAGGGGGATGACCCGTACCCGACATGACAATGCCCCTTATGGGCTATTAGGCGGGTATTTCAACTGAAAAGCTTAATATCATAGACGATGAGAAAAACCTATAATTACACACGACGTAAGTTATACCTGCCTGAGTACGGGCGACATATCCACGAGATGGTCGACTCGTTACTTGAGATTGAGGATAGACAGGAGCGCACACGACAGGCTAAGGCTGTAATTGCCGTTATGGGTAACCTCAACACCACACTTCGCGATACCGAGGATTTCAAACACAAATTGTGGGACCATCTCTTCATAATGTCAGATTTCCAGTTGGATGTCGACTCGCCATACCCACAACCATCACGCCAAGATTTGGCCATAAGACCAAAAAAATTGACATACCCACAGTCACGCATCACCTTTAAGCACTACGGCAAGTATGTACATAACCTTGTGCGTGCCATAGCCTCAGAGCATAATGCCGACGTTAAGACCAACGAGATGGTCAACGTGGCTCGTTACATGCGTGCCAAGAGTTTCGAGTTCAACAACGAGCATCCCAACAATGGCTCGATCATTCGCGACATAAACATCATGGCTGGTGGCAATGTGGATGTCGACCTGTCGGCCGTAAGTACCATGCGCTACGACTATCGCCAAGCACCACAGCGCAACACCAAGCGTAACACCAAGCAGCAGGGACGCAACAACAACCGCAGCAAGATGGCCAAGGGTAACAAGCCATCGCAGCGACATGGTGCACACAAATAGTATACGTTTACTATCATAAAACCACAGACGATGAAGAGATTTATTTTTAGTGTCATAGCAATACTAACACTCCTATCGTGCAACGACGATAAGGCAACACGTGCCACCACCATCGAGGGTCGCTTCGTGGGTAGCAACGTAGACTCCGTATTCCTCGAGCGCGTATCCGACACTTTCGTTACGCCCGAGCGCATCGCCGCGACGAAGCTCGCCGACAATGGTGCTTTCAGCTTCTCGTTCGACATCAAGGAGGGGACATCACCACGCTTCTACAAGCTCTCATTCCCAGGGGATATGCGCCCCGTAACACTCGTCGTAGCCCCAGGTGACAATATACACTTGGAGGCCGCAGGCGACATATTTATCAACTACATCGTCGAGGGCTCGAAGGAGTCGGAGCTGATACGCGAATTTAACCACGACTACTTCAGTGCATGTGACCGTCTGGCACTCATAGCCGAGACCATGGCCAACAGTTCGAAGGCATACCCCCAGCGTGAGGCATACCTCGCTGCGCGCAACGCCATACAGGCACAGGTACGCTTCGTGGGCACACACCACGACAAGCTCGCCGCCTTCTACGCTATGCGTCACAATATCGTTGAGCAGTATATCCCGCAGTTCGAGGGCTACGGCATAACCATAGCTCACTACAATAGCGTACTTGAGGGCATCAGCACAAACTACCCCGACTCGCCATATATTGCCATCATCGAGCGTGAGATTGCCGAGGCCGAGGCAGTTAGAGACCTCACAAGTCGCATAGAGTACACCTCGTACCCCGACATCGAACTTGAGGATATGTATAAGGCGAAGCACCGCCTCTCGGATCTCGACGGCAAGGTCATCATGCTCTATTTCTGGACAGCCGAGAGCGCCATGTGCAACAACATAAATGCCGAGCTTAAGGCTCTCTACGAGCGTTACCACGACGATGGCTTCGAGGTATATCAGGTGTCGGCAGATAGAGATGTGTCGATGTGGATAGATGCTGTACGCGAGCAGCGCCTACCATGGATATCGCTCTTTGCCGAGGGCAGGGATGATGTTTTCTCACTCTACAACGTCTACCAGCTGCCCTTAGCCTACCTTATCGACCGCGAGGGTAACATGAGCATTGCCCCGTTAGATATGGAGAGCTTAGAGGGCGAAATAAAGAGTCGTATATAATATGACATACTTCGTATCGGACATACATCTCGGTGGAGGAAGCAGAGAGCAGGCAGAGCGTACCGAGCGAGCCTTCTGTCGCTGGTTAGACATGGTGGCAGAGGATGCTACGGAGATATACCTCCTCGGCGACATCTTCGACTTCTGGTTCGAATATCTCAGGGTTGTACCCCAGGGCTTCACCCGCACCCTCGGCCGTCTTGCAGCACTCCACGACCGTGGTATACGTGTGGTGCTTCTCAGTGGCAACCACGACATGTGGACATACGACTACCTCACTCGCGAGTGCGGCGTGGAGATAGTACGCAAGCCCACAATAAGGACGATAAAGGGTATTAACATACACCTCGCCCATGGCGACAATATGAACATCAAGGGGCAGCCGCTACTTAGGCTCATGAACGCCTTTTTCCGCTCACGCATAGCACGATGGCTCTTCCGCTGGCTCGTACATCCCGACATCGCCATGAAGTTCGGCACGTGGTGGAGTGGTAAGTCGCGCAAGTCGCACGGAGAGGAGAGGATTACACCCGAAAAACTCGACTACCTCGTAGACTATGCCCGCCAGCACCACGCCACACATAACGGCACGAATCACTACATCTTCGGACACATGCACTTAGCACACCACGTGACAGAGGACGATGTGGAGATACTCTTCCTTAGTGACTGGTCGCAGGCTGTAGCCACATACGCCACGATAGACGACAATAGCAAGCTAACACTCAACACATTCGACATAGATGAAACAATATCTCGAGCTTCTCGATAAGATATGCCGCGAGGGTGTCGTGCGCGGTGACCGCACAGGCACAGGCACAAAGGGCATCTTCGGCTATCAGATGCGCTTCAACCTCGCCGACGGCTTTCCGCTACTTACTACCAAGAAGATATTTTTGAAGGGCGTCATTCACGAGCTACTATGGTTTCTTAAGGGTGATACCAACATTAAATATCTTGTGGATAATGGCGTACATATCTGGGATAGCGATGCCTACCGCTACTATAACGAGTTATGCGTGAAACATGGCGTTCTGCCCGTGGATATGGATACTTTCCTCTCGGCCGCTGGCATAGAGTCTCCCATCGAGGGTTACCGTTTCGGCGACCTCAACCATGTCTATGGCTACCAGTGGCGTAGCTGGCCTAAGCCTGACGGCAATGCTATCGACCAAATTGCCAACGTCATAGACACCATCAAACGCAACCCTACATCGCGAAGGATGATTGTCTCGGCATGGAACGTGGCCGATGTTGAGCAGATGGCACTCCCGCCCTGCCACACGATGTTTCAGTTCTTCGTTGCTGAGGGTAAGCTCTCGTGCCAACTGTACCAACGTAGCGGTGATACCTTCCTCGGCGTGCCCTTCAATATAGCATCCTACGCACTACTCACAATGATGATTGCCAAGGAGTGTGACTTGGAGGCGGGCGAATTTATACATACGCTTGGCGATGCTCACCTCTACCTCAACCACGAGACACAGGCTGCCGAGCAACTCGCACGCGAGCCTCGCAAGCTACCAAGAATGCACCTCAACCCCGAGGTTAAGAGCATCTTCGACTATAAGTATGAGGACTTCACGCTTGAGGGCTACGACCCCTACCCCTCCATCAAAGCACCACTATCGTTCTAAACACTAAAGAATTATGGTAAGTATAATAGTCGCCATCGCACAGAATGGCACCATCGGAGATAAAAACGCGCTACTGTGGCATATAAAGGAGGATATGCGCTTCTTCCGCACCACAACATCGGGACACGCCGTCGTTATGGGACGTAAGACCTTCGAGTCGCTCGGCTCACGCCCCCTGCCTAAGCGCACAAATATCGTTATCACACGTGCCGACCGCACGTTCGAGGGTGCGCTTACGGCACACTCCTTGGAGGAGGCTATAGCCCTTGCTGGCGACGATGAGGAGATATTCGTTATTGGAGGTGCTCAGATATACGCCGAGGCCTTAGATGTTGCCGATAGGATGTATATCACGCACGTTGAGCACGACTATGAGGGCGACACGTCGTTCCCCGCTATCGATTTCAGCAAGTGGCAGTTAACCAACGAGGAGCGCCACGAGCGTGGCGAGGAGTACGAATACCCCTTCTCATTCCGTACCTACGACCGCTGTGAGCAGAAGCTCAGCGAGTAATTACTACATGTGCTATAGATTTTGATTTTCGGGAATGTGGCGCTGACACGAAATTACGATTTAGCGTCAAAAGGTAGTAGATACAACGCTCAGCAAAAATGCCGTCGATGGGATAGTATCTAAACGTACAGCCCATTGACGGTACTTTTTATTAGAGGCCGCAATCGCCCCTATCACGAAAAATTAGAATTTAGCGTCAAAAGGTAGTAGATGCAACGCTCGGCAAAAAGTGCCGTCGATGGGATAGTACCTAAACGTACAGCCCATTGACGGCACTTTTTGTTAGCGGCAGCAGATGCTGCCTTTTCACGCTAAATTAATAGGATTTAGCAAACAACACACGATACTTCGACGGCTTACCCGAGTATACACAAGTACCCTCCTCCTCTACTACATCCATGGGGATACAGCGGATTGTCGCCTTCGTTGCATCCTTGATGGCCTGCTCGGTCTCGGGAGTACCATCCCAATGTGCTGAGATGAAGCCACCCTTATTGGTGAGTACCTCCTGGAACTCCTCCCAAGTGTCAACCTTAGTAATCATCGAGTTGCGATAGTCGAGAGCCTTCTTAAAGATGTTCTGCTGAATCTCGTCAAGCAGGGCTACGATATGGTCTGCAAGACCCTCCTGCGAGATAACCTCCTTGGTGAGGGTATCACGACGAGCGAGCTCGATGGTACCATTTTCAAGGTCACGAGGGCCGAGAGCGAGGCGCACGGGAACACCCTTCAACTCGTACTCGGCGAACTTGAAGCCCGAGCGTACATTATCGCGGCCATCAATCTTAACCGACACTCCCTTAGCACGGAGTTCCTTGGCCATCTCCTCGAAGCGTGCAACGACCTGTAGGCGCTGCTCCTCGCCCTTGTAGATGGGGACCATAACGACCTGAATAGGTGCGAGCTTCGGAGGAAGCACAAGACCATTATTATCCGAGTGAGCCATGATGAGAGCACCCATAAGGCGTGTAGATACGCCCCACGATGTAGCCCACACGTACTCCTGCTTACCCTCCTTGTTGGTATACTGCACATCGAAGGCCTTAGCGAAGTTCTGACCGAGGAAGTGCGACGTACCACTCTGCAAAGCCTTACCATCCTGCATCAACGCCTCGATGGTGAGGGTATCAACAGCACCTGCAAAGCGCTCGTTGGGCGACTTGTGACCCACGATGACGGGGACACCCATCCACTCCTCAGCGAAGGTCTTATATACGTTGATCATACGCTCCGTCTCCTCGATAGCCTCCTCGGCTGTGGCGTGTGCCGTGTGACCCTCCTGCCAGAGGAACTCGGCAGTACGGAGGAAGAGGCGTGTACGCATCTCCCAGCGTACGACGTTAGCCCACTGGTTACAGAGGATGGGCAGGTCGCGGTATGAGGTGATCCAGTTCTTGTATGTGTTCCAGATGATTGTCTCCGAAGTAGGACGCACGATAAGCTCCTCCTCGAGGCGTGCGGCGGGGTCTACGACGATACCGTTACCCTCGGGGTCGTTCTTAAGACGGTAGTGCGTAACCACGGCGCACTCCTTAGCGAAGCCCTCAACGTGGCTCGCCTCGCGCGAGAAGAATGACTTGGGGATAAAAAGCGGGAAGTAGGCATTCTCATGTCCCGTCTCCTTAAACATACGATCCAACACCTCGTGCATCTTCTCCCAGATGGCATAGCCATAGGGCTTGATAACCATACAGCCGCGCACTGCCGAGTTCTCAGCAAGGCCAGCCTTAATAACCAAATCGTTGTACCACTGCGAGTAGTTCTCGTCGCTCTTGGTCAAATCCTTAAGTTCAACTGCCATTATATCTTATAATTAATCTTTCTAAAGTGTAGTTATGCGCCACATGCGTACATCGTCGCAAAGGTATAAAAAAAAGTCGAGACGTGCAATCTATATTCGGCAATTATCGTATCAGCCCCTCACCTCGGAAACTGAAATGGTTGCCACGCGCGATGATAACATGGTCCAAAAGACGTATGTCGAAGAGGCGCGCAGCCTCCTGGACACGCTCGGTGAGCTGCCTATCCTGCTCACTCGGCGCCGAGCTACCCGAGGGGTGGTTGTGTACAAGGACAATCTGCACAGCAAGACACTCCAGGGCACGCTTCAATATAAGCCTACAATCGACGACTGTAGCTTGAATACCGCCCTGACTGATACGCATACGTTCGAGCACCCTACCCGATGATGAGAGGTACAATGCCCAACACTCCTCATGCTGCAACTCGGCCATCTGCGGCTCCATGATGCGCACAACATCGCCATCCGACGCCACAACATCATGGTGGCGAGCATCTGCCGCGGCGACCCTACGACCGCACTCCTTCACCGCCTTGAGCCTCAGGGCGCGAAGTCTGCCTAAGCCTCCGAGCATCCTAAGTCGTGCGACATCCATATCCAACAACCGCGCGAGGCTTCCACCCGATGCCTCCATAAGCTCCTTGGCAAGTGCTGCGGCATGCTCCTCGGCAAGCCCCTCGGCAATAATCACAGCCAACAGCTCATGATCATCAAGGCTCTCAGCACCACGCGATTGCAGTCTATCCATTATACTCTTCATCGTCGCTCAATTAGGGTTAGTCTAAAATGGCCTAAAACCTCGCTACGGCACGCACATGGTAGTTGCAGTGCTTATCGATGACAAAGACCTTGGCGCTGGTAACCTCTACCAGCAGAGCACGATAGCCAGGCGTATCCCACTCGTAGCGACGCTCGCCGCCATACTCCGTCGACGACCATAGCCACTCCTTGAGTGCCTCACCATGCTCCGCAAGGCTACGCTCAAGGCGCTTGCAACATGCAGCGATGGCCTTAACCTCGTCAATAGCTGGCAGATACCATTCTTCACCCTTGGCACAACACCACAAGAAGGCGGGATAGAGGCTACGATCCGAGCGCGACATCACCATATTGGTATTGCTGCTACCATCGCTCCTATGCTCCGTGCCGACTGCAACCTCACTATCATACTGCTCGAGGGTACACCACTGCGTACGACACTCATCTAAGCTCACAATCTGACCATGACGACCATCATCCGACACCTCAAAGACTACACCCTGCTTGCCATTCTCGTCATAGTAGTCGCCGACGCCGTATTGCCTCATCGTATCGCTATGTGCCGAGACACCACAATTGAGCATCCTACGTACGTCGGCAACGAGCGTAGGCTCTATCGGGTGACTCTCAAGCGTACGCCAGTTGATGCCCGAGAAGACAAGACGCAGCTCCATGGGCATGGTGCTACCATCAATGATGTAGGGCAGTATCGTATTCTTAGCCTTCTCGTTGAAGGCAAAGGTTAGCTCAGCATTGGTGTACTTCGATTCGTAGGAGTTGCGGCTGGCGACAAAGAGCACAATACGCGAGGCCATTATAGCCTCGGCCAGCACCTTCGGGAACTCAAAACCTCCAGCGATACCCTGGCGGTCGATAAAGTATCGTATACCCGCCCTATCGAAGGCGTGACATATATGCTCCACCGTAGCGCTATCCTTGCGCGAGTAACTTATAAAGACATCGTATTTCATCGCATGAAGCATCTTTGTGTGGTTAGTTTGCTAAGCGGTCTATTCTATCGAGCAGCTGAGCACTCGCCTCATCGCCGAGTGTGGTCGTCGATATCTGCGATACGGAGAAGGCAGCGTGCTGCTCAGCCTCCTTCTTCGAGTCGCCCATGCCATGTCCCACGGCAATGCCGTCAACATATACCGTAGAGTGGAATACCTGTGGCGAGGCATGAGCCCCATGGCCATTGTCGGTACGGAACTCCACCGTGTAGTGATTCTTCTGGCACCACTCGATAAGGCGGCTCTTGAAGTCGGTCTCCGACTGCAACACCTCGTCCAACGACATATAACGACCAAAGATGTCGTTGATGAGTAGGCGGTTGACAAAGTCGTAGCCCTGATCGAGATATATAGCACCCATCATCGCCTCAAAGGCATCGCCGTAGATATGCTTCTGTCCATGGTGTCCCTGAGCGTGCGAAATGACATGCTTATCGAGACCTATTACCGAGGCTATGCGGTTGAGCGACTGGCGCGATACCATCTTCGAGCGTAGCTGCGTCATGAAACCCTCGTCACGATCGGGGAACTCGATGAATATATAGTCCGACGTGACACTCTCGATAACAGCATCGCCCAAGAACTCTAAGCGCTCGTTGTTTATATGACGGCCATCATCGAGCTCTACAGATGCCGACTTATGTATGAGGGCCAACTTGTACAGCTCGATGTTATTAGGTATGAAGCCAAACATATCGTCAATAGCAGCATAGAAGGCCTTGTCACGGCCGAAGCGACGACGTATGGGACGTAATAGAAAATCGAACATAAGAGATGTTCTATAAATGATAATGTAACAAGTATGGACTAAACCGAGAGAGCAACCCCCTTGGAATAGTCCATACAATCTTCGAAATAGATCTTGATAGCTTAGCCCCCCTATTCTACATCACTATCGTCCACATGAGGGGCAGAGTATCAGAAGTTATCTATTACTTGTGAGACTCGATGTAGCTGATAGCATCACCAACAGTCTGAATCTTCTCAGCGTCGCCATCAGGAATCTGAAGGTCGAAAGCCTTCTCAAACTCCATAATAAGCTCTACCTGATCCAAAGAGTCGGCACCAAGATGTGCGGTAAAGCTTGCTTCGGGTACTACCTCTGACTCCTTAACACCCAACTTGTCAACGATGATCTCGACAACTTTTGACTGAATTTCTGACATAATAAATAAGTTTTAGTTAAACATTATAGTATTAAATTTTATGCTACTTTAATACGCCTGACAACATATTTTTCATCAGACGGTACAAAAGTAACACTTTTTTTATTATCTTTGACATTATCTCGCAAAAATTTTATTAGCAATTTTACTGTAACATGTACTAAATACCTAAAAATCAAAGTCTTATGAACCTTTTATTAATTTCCAATTCCACCAATGCTGGTGAGCCCTACTTGCAGTATCCCATCAAGGAGATAGCAAAGACTCTAAAAGGCATCACCGAAGTTGCATTTATTCCTTACGCCGCTGTTACGTTCTCTTACGACGAGTACGAGGCTAAGGTGCAGAGCCGCTTCAACGAGATTGGCATAAAGGTCCACTCTGTACACCGCGCCATCAACAAGCGCAACTTCATACGCCACGCCCAGGCTATCGTCATCGGCGGCGGTAATACCTTCGCACTCCTAAAGAAGATGCAGGAGGAGGATCTCCTCGATATGATCTTCCGTCGCGTGAAGGCTGGTGTGCCATACGTCGGCTGGTCGGCAGGTAGCAACGTGACATGCCCAACGATATGCACCACAAATGATATGCCTATCGTGCAGCCCGAGTCGTTCCGCGCCATAGGATTGGTATCATTCCAGATAAATCCCCACTATCTCGACGCCAACCCCGAGGGTCATGCTGGCGAGACACGCGAGCAGCGCATCTTGGAGTACCTCGAGGCCAACCGTAGCCGCTATGTCGTAGGTCTCCGCGAGGGTTGCATGCTCCGCATCGACGACAACGGCATCGAGCTTATCGGCAATCGACCAATGCGCATATTCAAGAAGGGTATTGAGACCTATGAGGTGCAGCCTGGCGACAACATCGACTTCCTCATTCGTCGCACCCGATAATGGATATCTCGACATTAGAGATAGGCCGTGATGGTGAGGAGGCGGCAGTAGCATGGCTTCGAGAGCGTGGCTACTATATCGTCGAGCGCAACTGGCGCATAGGTCACTACGAGATAGACATCATCGCGCAGCGTCTCGACACGCTACACTTCGTGGAGGTCAAGACGCGCAAGATAGGTGGTTGGCAGTCGGCATACGACAGCATCAACGACCAGAAGATACGTACACTACGTCGTGGTGCCATGGCCTACCGCACGATACACCGCACGCAGTTAGAGTTGCAATTCGACCTTATAGCCGTCACCATTGACGACCATGGGCACGCCTCTATCGAGTACACGGAGAATATTTTATAGGGAGGGGCTACGAATGTCGCTTTTGTATAACATAGCCATGGCCATCTACACGATGGCCATTGGCGTTGCTGGGCTAAGCAACGCCAAGGCACGTCTGTGGAGTAAGGGGCGCAAGGGTCTACTCCGCAGCATTGAGCACACGGTGCGTCCTAACGACCACATCGTGTGGATTCATGCTGCCTCGCTCGGCGAGTTCGAGCAGGGACGACCCATTATCGAGCATCTAAAGGCTTCAAAACCCGACTGCAAGATATTACTGACCTTCTTCTCGCCCTCAGGCTACGAGATACGCAAGAACTACCCTCTTGCCGACTACGTCTTCTACCTTCCAGCAGATAGGCCACACAACGTGCGTCGTTTTCTCGATGCCGTGAAACCCGAGGTGGCAATATTCATAAAGTACGAATTTTGGCTCAACTACCTCGCCGAGCTACGACGTCGCAACATAGCCACATATCTCGTCTCGGCCATATTCCGTCCTCGCTCGATCTTCTTCCGCCCCTGGGGTAAGGCGTGGCGCAAGGCACTACATGGCTACGAGCATATCTTCGTGCAGGATAGTGCCTCCGAGCAACTACTCCACAACATAGGCGTCGAACGTGTGAGTGTTGCTGGCGACACACGCTTTGACCGTGTGAGAGATATAGCTCGCGAGGCGAAGCCTATACCCGTTATTGCACACTTCAAGGGCGAGAGCGACCTCCTCGTTGCAGGCTCGACGTGGCCAAAAGACGAGGAGTTACTTATTGAGTTGGCAAATCGCAACCCTACGATACGTCTTGTAATAGCACCTCATGAGATGGACGAGCAACGTATCGAGCGTCTTGTTCACAATATCAGGGGCGGAGCTCGACGCTATACATCGTCGACCGCGGAGAGCGACTTCCGCAACACACAGGTGCTCATCCTTGACACCATAGGTCTGCTATCCTCGGTCTATGCTTATGCACGCTGGGCCTATATCGGTGGTGGCTTTGGCGTGGGCATACACAATACGCTTGAGGCCGCGACATACGGCCTCGCGATAGCCTTTGGCCCCAACTACCATAAGTTTCAGGAGGCAAAGGATATGATAGCCCTCGGTGTGGCTACATGCGTAAGGAGTAGCGACGAGCTTAACAACTGGCTCACGGCGCTACGCGAGAGCCAACGCTATGACAAGCTACGTAGCGAGGCTCTGCGTTACACCGAGTCGCGATGCGGCGCCACGCAACTTGTTGTCGACAAGGTATTAGCACACAAAAAGGGAGTGACTAAAAAGTAATTGAAGTGACCCCAAAAGTTTGGACAAAAAACTTTTGGGGTTTCTTTATGCGCAAAAAACACGATTATGGAGCATTACTCAAGTATATGCGAATGCTCGAAGACGGTTATTCTATTGATTGCATTCACAAAAAGTTTGGTA
>JAFUPR010000094.1 GCA_017481145.1 Alistipes sp.
AAATATATTCCGTATCTTTGCTCCGAGGTTAATTGTTTATACATGGCAATACAAAAATAGTTAATCTTAGGGAGACTGCAAAGTCTCCTTTTTTGTATTGTCAATGAAAGCTACCTTTGCACTTTGAAATTGAAAGTATATAAAACACCTTTGCATTAGTGGTCTCAAAATATAGAGGTATGGCCAAGCATTAGAAGTAATCATCGCCATTCTCTTCCCACCACTTCTCGTCGGCAGCTCTTACGGCAGCCTCAGCCATCTCAGCATCACCCTCGCTGAGGGTGTCGAACCATGCAGATACGCTCTCATCCAGGGCATTAACCGTATCATAGTCGCCTGCAGCAAAGGCCTCTGCTCTCGCTGCTACGAATGTTGTACCCCATGCTTCGAACATAGCAGAGTATTCCTTAGCCATCCACTCCTCGAGAGCTGCCGATGCCTTATCCAAGTCGGAAGTGTCGAGCGTATCGCTCCAATCCCAAATCTCCTCTTGGATGCTTATAGCCTTGTGAAGGTCGTTAGCCACAACAGCAGCCTTGTAAGAATCCATGTACTCCGCAACCTGCTTCTCTACCTTGTCCTGCTGAGGAGCTTCGTTGCATGCTACCATTAGGGCGCACACAGCCATTAGTGCAAAAAATCTCTTCATAGTCTAAAAATTTATAGTTATACTTTTTGTGTGTTAAAGCGCTAAGAACTATAACAAAAGCAAGTATAATCTCTCTATAATCCAAATTTTTTTGCACCATAAGACACAGTAACCGCATCAAAAGCACATAATAAGTGAGTAGGTATCACCCGCGTGGCGTGTGTCATCTCTCCCAGTGGAATGGCTCGAAGGTGGCATCTGCGGCCTTCCACGAGGGCTTACGCTTGGCGTATATAATAAATGGTATGCCCACGAAGATGATGGCGCCGATGATAAGCACCGCGAACCATACGACGTTGCTGCCCACGGCAATCTGTGAGGGTGGGATGAAGCTAAGCACGAAGGCTAAGAGCGAGCCGAGGAAGCCGAGGCCACCGAGTAACCATATAAGCCCATTACCACGTTTGCCGAGGCGGAAGGGACGCTCGGCATCGGGGAGCTTATATCGAAGGGCTATGGCCGCAGCAAACATGAGCATATACATTATAAGGTATAGTAGCACGGTGAGCTGCGAGAGTATCTGGTAGAAGGACTGCACCGAGGGCATGACGACAAACAGCAGTCCGAGGAGCGTGACTATAGCTCCCTGCACGAGGAGTATGTTGCGTTGCACACCTGCGCTATTCTCTCGTTGGAAGAATGGGGGTAAATAGCCCGCGCGGCCTACGGCGAAGATACCCTTTGAGGGGCCAGATACCCATGTGAGCACGCACGCCAGCACGCCAAAGACGAGGGCTATGGCCACTATTGATCCGAGCCATGGTATGCCGAGGAAGCTGAAGTAGCGATCGAAGCCTATGAGTAGTGTCTGCGTGAGACTTATATCCTTGGCGGGTACGACGATGCCGAGGGAGAAGGTGCCGAGGATGAAGATAAGCACCGTAGCCAATGAGCCTATGATTATGGCGCGCGGATAGTTGCGCTTGGGGTTATCCACGTCCATAACGTGAATACCCATCATCTCCATACCAGCATAGAAGAGGAATATGCTCGAGGCTAAGACAATATTGTCCAAGTGCGTAAGGTCGGGGAAGAAGCTCTGGTGCATGTTGAGGTTGTTATGCCCACCCTTGAGCAGGTAGACGATGGCTAAGACTATGAGTAATGCTGCGGGTATTATCGTGCCGATGATACCTCCCCATTTGCTAATCTTGCCAACCCAGCCTAAGCCCTTGAGCGATATGAACGTGGCAACCCAATATATTGCGAGCACGACTATTAGCGTGAAGAGACGATTTGATGCTAACGTGGCATCTGCGGCAGTGTTATCGCCAATGAAGGCAATGCTTACGGCTCCGAATGTGAGCACCGTGGGATACCATATTGTCGACTGTATCCATTGTAGCCATATAGCTAAGAAGCCTACGCGCGCACCGAAGGCCTCGCCCACCCAGCGAAAGACGCCACCCTGCTTGGTGCTGAACATCGTTGCAAGCTCAGCAGCAATCATTGCCGTGGGTATGAGGAATACAACGGCCGCAAATAGATAGTAGAAGGCCGAGGCGGGACCATAGACAGCCTCGGTGGCCAAGCCACGAAGGCTAACAACTGCCGTGATGTTCATCACAGCGAGCGTCATGACGCTCAGTCTAAACGTGTTGCTTTTACCATTTGTCTGCATATTACATGTTTTTTGGTTATATCGTTGGTCACTATTAGCAATTATGGTGCAAAAGTGGGTGTGTGCTGCGTGTGGAGTGTTAACCTCCTATCTCTTGTTTTCGTTTTTTCAATTTTAGATGTATCTTTGTGGGCGTATTATGAATATGGTTGTGAAGATACTACGTGTTGTGTATGGTGTGGTGGCAACGTTCGTGCTACTGTTGGTATTGCTATTTCTCTTCACGAGCATTAGCCCTATCTACGATTTTGCCGAGCCGCAGCCCTTCCGTGGCCCCGATATATACAACCCCTACGCTATGCTCAGGGACGATGTCCCGTGGCGTAGGGTTAATCTCCACACACATACGCGCGTCGATGGCATCTTCAACGAGTGTCGTTACTCCCCCGAGGAGGTTATGCGTCGCTACGATGCCTTCGGTTACGACTATGTAGGCATCTCTAACCACAATGAGATAACACCTCATCCTAAGGGGCAGGGAACTACTATCTACGAGCACGGCTACAACCTGCGTAACTTTCATAAGTTAGTCATTGGTAGCGACCATGTCAACCACTTCGATGCGCTAATGCCGTTTATGACGTCGCAGCTGCAGTGGCAACTCGATATGCTTAGCGAGGAGGGCGTGCTGTTGCAGTTGAATCATCCGATACGCACGCCCATGCTCAATAGAGCGCGTCTCGAATATCTCGGAGGGTATGACATCATGGAGCTAACGGGCGCCTTGGCACATTTAGAGAATGAGTATTGGGACTGGGCACTTAGTGCAGGACATTACAGCTATGGCATGCTTGGCGACGACCTACACGATCCTGATAAGCCGATAAAGATAGCCTCACGGTGTTGCTATATGTCTATGGCAACGACCTCCGACGAGGATGTACGCCGCACTCTGCGTAGTGGCTGCTTCTACTCTATGCGCATACCGAACTATGGTAGTGGCGACTGGGCAGTTAAGTACGAGCGCAATAGGAGATTACCCGCCATCAGCGATATCGGACTACGCGATAGCACTATATATATGACTCTCACGGCAGTGGCCGATAGTATCGTTGTCTATGGGCGTGGTCATGCTACCTTGGCGCGTGCTATGGATGTCGATAGCCTCGCATATAACATTGGCAGTGAGGATAGTTATGCACGCTTTGTTGCCTACCTGCCCGATCGTGTTGTTATCATGTCTAACCCCTTTGCTCGCTACGATGCTTCGGTGGCGACGCTGCCTGGCGAGCATAGGAGCTGGAACATAAACATAATACTCACGCTGCTATACAACCTTGCAATCGCGGGCATCGTCGTCGTAGTTGTGTGGTTATACCTAAAGATTGTTAGGATATGGAGAAGATAAGTAAGGTGTTGCTGTCGTTGCGTCATCAACTGCATAGACCGATAGACGTAGCGTTGTTTAGTTTTGTGGTGAGCCTCTTTACGGCCATTGCCTATCATGCTCCGCTGATGCGCGCAATTATCGGGGGCGAGGGCTCATGGCTTATTATTGGTAGCTTCGTGGTGTTACTCGTCGTGGTGAACTTCTTTATCTCCTACCTCCTACTCTACCTCGGCCGTATGGTCGGTAGGGTGATGATGGCGCTGCTGACCGTGGGTAATGCCTTGGCGTTGTACTTCATCGATACCTACGAGGTGCTACTCACGCGCCAGATGATGGGTAACGTCTTTAATACGCGCTATAGTGAGGCCTCCAGCTATTTCGGACTCGATGCCGCGCTATACCTTCTAATCTTGGGCGTGGTGCCAGCCATATACATACTCCTGCGTAGGGCCGACTATGGCACGTTACGTCGCTTTGCGCTCAGTGTTGTTACCTCGGTGATTGTAGTCGTGGGTGTCGTTGCGGCAAACATGAATAGCGTTTTGTGGGTTGACCGTCATGCTACAACAGTCGGAAGCCTCGTACTACCATGGTCGTATGTGGTAAACAGCGTACGCCAGTATAACCACATGCAGATGCTCAACCGCAAGCCTATCATGCTCCCCGAGGCCACCATCATCGATGATGAGCGCGATGTCGTGGTGCTTGTCATTGGCGAGTCGGCACGTAGCGCCAACTTCTCGCTCTATGGCTATGAGCGTGAGACCAACCCGCTGCTTAAGGGCGATAGCGTTGTAGCCCTCAGAGCACGTGCCTCGGCAACATATACCACCGAGGGCGTCAAGGCTATACTTAGCCATAAGCGTGTTAAGGAGTATTACGAGCCACTGCCCGACTATCTGGCACGTGCAGGTGTCGACGTACTCTGGCGCACGACAAATTGGGGTGAGCCTCCACTGCATGCCGTCGAACGCTATCATAAAGCGCGTGACATAGAGCGCCTATATCCTGACGTCGATGCTAAGTATGACGAGGTACACCTCGCTGGCCTTGGCCAGGAGATACGTCGCTCGGCGCAGGCTAAGCAGCTAATCGTATTGCACACAACAACGAGTCATGGTCCCGAGTATGATAAGCGCTATCCCGCAACATTCAGATGCTTTACGCCTGTGTGTACCACGGTGGAGATGTCCAAGGCCGATAGGCGTGAGCTGATTAACGCCTACGACAATACGATACTATATACCGACTACCTCTTACACTCGGTCATCGAGGTGTTACGCTCGGTGGAGGGTGTGCGAGCTACGATGATCTATGTGTCGGATCATGGCGAGTCGCTTGGTGAGGATAACCTCTATATGCACGGCGTCCCCCTGGATATGGCACCACGCGAGCAGACGGATATACCGTTTATCGTCTGGACGTCGGATGGTGCTCCTCTTAGGGATGATTTGGCACTTGTGGGTCATTATCACGTCTTCCATTCGATTCTCGGTCGCTTGGCCATTGATAGCCCCATATACGATGCCTCGCGCGACATCTTTGCATGTGGCGAGTAGGAGTATTACTTTTATATAGATTTTTGTGTATATTTGCGAGGTTTTTGATGATGTGTTGAGTATGACAAATATTGTAGATAAACAACATGGACTTCCCGAGAGGAGCGACTATACGGATGATGACCGTCGCTTTATGCAGATGGCTATAGACCTCTCGATTGAGAATATTGATAGCGGGGGCGGCCCCTTTGGAGCGGTCATCGTGCGTGATGGTAGGGTGGTGGCTAAGGGCGCTAATCGTGTGGTGCCGAATAATGACCCTACGGCACATGCCGAGGTTATGGCCATACGTAATGCCTGTCGTGAGCTTGCAACCTTCGACCTCGCTGGGTGTACCGTCTATAGCTCGTGCGAGCCATGCCCGATGTGCCTTAGTGCCCTGTACTGGGCAGGCATTGAGCGTATATGCTATGCTAACACTAAGCGTGATGCTGCGGCCATAGACTTTGATGATTCGTTCATATATGACCAGCTGCGCTTAGACTACGATCGTCGTTCGATACACTGCGAGCACTTCATGCGTCATGAGGCGATGGAGGCCTTTTGTAAGTGGGAGGAGAAGGTGGATAAGATTGAGTATTAGAGATATATTAAATCATGAAGAGACTGATAGTTTTGCTCCTGACCATGGCTGTCGTTGGCGATATAGCGGCACAGGAGATTATAGCTCACCGTGGCCATCACTCAGCCAAGGGCGCTGTGGAGAATAGCCTTGCGGCGTTGCGTGCTGCCGCTGAGGCGGGTATCTTTGCTGTGGAGTGCGATGTGAATATGACCTCGGATGGTGAGCTTGTTGTTGTCCATGGCCCATGGCTCGGTAAGAAGGATGACCCCGATAGACTCAATATCCAGCGTACGGACCTTGCCACGTTGCGCTCGAAGCAACTTGCTAATGGTGAGTTGGTGCCTACGCTTGATGAATTCCTTGCTGTGGCTGCCGAGAATCCATCTATGAAACTCTTTATCGAGATTAAGGATCACGCTACGCCCCAACTTGAGACGGAGGTTGTGCGCAAGGTGGTGGCAGCTGTCAAGCAACACAAACTTCAGGATGTGGTGTCGTATATGGCTATGCATCAGCATATATGTAACGAGCTTGTACGTCTTGCTCCCTCCGAGACGTTGGTCATGTATCTTGGCGGCAACCTCACACCCGAATATGCTCAGGGTCTTGGCTATACGGGCATAAACTACTCGGTCGAGGCGCTCAAGCGTCTGCCGCGATGGATAAAGGAGGCACATCGCCTCGGCCTTAAGGTGGGCATCTGGACGGTAAATTGTGCTGAGGAGGGCGCCTGGGCTGTACGCAACGAGGTGGACTTCATCACCACAGATAAGCCTGCAACCCTCGAGCGTGTCGTAGAATAGTAATCACTAACCATACTTGTAGGATGAAACTAAAATACAATATCGAAGATAGATTGCCCTTTGGGCAGATGATGTTATATGCTGTGCAGTGGTTTATTCTCGCTGTGGCGGTTGTCGCTACGAGTGTCTTTGTCGCTACGGGCACACCTGGCGAGAAGCTCTTTTATGCACAAAAGCTCTTCGCCGTTATGGGTGTTACGGGCTTGTTGCAGGTGGTCGTAGGTCACCGCATGCCGTTGGTCGTAGGCCCTGCTGCTGTGCTGCTTGTGGGTGTTATGTCGTCGTTGGGTGCTGGTGCTCGCCCCGAGGCCATATACTCCTCGATAGCCCTTGGCGGCGTGCTTATTGCGCTGCTG
This sequence comes from Alistipes sp., assembly GCA_017481145.1. Taxonomy (GTDB): domain Bacteria; phylum Bacteroidota; class Bacteroidia; order Bacteroidales; family Rikenellaceae; genus Alistipes. Next base: position 6,884 of record JAFUPR010000094.1, read on the forward strand.
ACGATTGGTGGCGCTATGCGCTATGTGCAACGTCTCTTCACGCCGCGCATTGTCGTTGTCATCCTTATGCTCATAGCCTTTACGCTAAGTCCTGTGATTAAGGGGCTGATATTCCCTATAGGTGCTACGGCCGACGAGAACCTCTTTGGTCTACTCTTTGCCCTCGTAGGCTGTCCTATGATGGTTATCCTCAACCGCACGCTCCGTGGTGTGGCTAAGAGTCTTGTGATACCCATAGCCCTTGTTGCGGGTAGTGTGATATATTATGCCTTGTTTGATGCCGCTCAGAGGGTGACGGAGGATGTGTCGCTCGAGGCTTTCTTCCTCGGGTCGTTCAGCTTCGACTGGGGTCTTGTCGTAGCCTTTGTTATATGTTTCATCGCGCTCCTTATCAACGATATAGGCTCTATCGAGTCGCTTGGAGCGATGCTCCAGACTAAGGATATGGACGCGCGCTTACGCCGTGGTGTGCGCATTACGGGCGTGATGAATATTGTCGCTGGTAGCATGGGTGTCTTAGGCCCTGTAAACTACTCTATGAGCCCAGGCGTCATCGCCTCTACGGGGTGTGCTTCGCGTCGTGCCCTTATACCCGCCACAGTGCTCCTAATGCTCTGTGCTCTCTCGCCCGACCTTATATGGGTGCTTACTAATATCCCGAACTCCGTTATAGGCGTCATACTCCTCTTCTTGATGGGTACGCAGCTGGCTGCGAGCTTCGAGATGTTGCACTCTACACGCTCGGTACAGTCGTTCGCCGATGGTCTCACCGTAGGCCTACCGCTTATGATGGCTATGCTCTTCCAGCTTATGCCTCGTGGCATCGTACCCTCAGTTATCGAGCCACTGGTGGGTAATGGCTTTGCTATGGGTGTCATCGTCGTAATGGTCATGGAGCATGTTGTTAACCGTAGTAGCGCAAAATAAATGCCCTCTACGGTTGTTTGGATGTAAATTATTTTATACCTTTGTGGCCGTCAATGTTAACGCACAAAACACACTATTAATAGACTACTATGAATAATACTTTGGTTGTTGTCGGCGCACAGTGGGGCGACGAGGGTAAGGGCAAGATTACCGACTTCTATGCGGGTAATGCTGATGTCGTTGTTCGTCACCAGGGTGGCAATAATGCAGGTCATACCATTGTCTTCGACGGCAAGAAGTTCGCTCTTCAGTCGATACCCTCGGGTGTTTTTAACCCCCACATTATAAATGTCATGGCCAACGGTATGGTCATCAACCCTGTGTCGCTCATCGAGGAGCTTGAGCGTCTACATAACGCAGGTATCACCGACTACAAACTATATATCTCGGATCGTGCGGCATGTGTTATGCCTTACCACTCGATGCTCGATGGTGCTTATGAGGAGCTTAAGGGCGGTCGTAAGATTGGCACAACGAAGAAGGGTATCGGCCCAGCATATACCGATAAGTATAGCCGTGTAGGTATCCGTATTGGCGACCTCTTGAATAAGGAGTACTTCGCCGAGCGCTTACGCGATGCCCTTCAGCAGAAGAATATCGAGCTTCAGGCTCTCGGCATGGAGCCTTGCGACTTCGATACTATCTACAACCAGTATCTCGCTCTTGGCGAGCGTCTTAAGCCTATGATATGCGACACGTCAGTACTCCTTAACCGCCTTATTGAGGAGGGTAAGAAGGTGCTGTTCGAGGGCGCTCAGGGCGTTATGCTCTGTATAGACCATGGTACATATCCCTTTGTCACCTCGTCAAGCCCTACGGCTGCGAGTGTCCCCGTGAATACAGGTATTGCACCACGCTATGTTAATAACGTCATGGGTGTAGCTAAGGCATATACTACACGTGTGGGTGAGGGCCCCTTCCCCACGGAGCTCTTCGACGAGCGTGCCGACTACATCCGTGAGCGTGGCCATGAGTATGGCACTGTTACTGGTCGTCCTCGCCGTGTGGGCTGGCTCGACACTGTTGTGCTCAACCATGTGCGCCGTATCAGCGGTCTTAACTACCTTTCGCTCATGCTCTTCGATGTCCTCTCGGGTGTCGATAAGATACGCATCTGCACAGGCTATAAGCTCGATGGTAAGTCTATCGACTATGTCCCCTCGACCATTGCCGAGCTCGAGCGTGTTGAGGCCGAGTATATTGAGATGGATGGATGGACCGAGGATATAACCAATATTAAGAGCTACGACGAGCTTCCCGCAAATGCTAAGGCTTATATTGCTAAGCTCGAGGAGCTCACACGCACGGAGGTGGCAGTAGTCTCTGTAGGACCTGATAGGGAGCAGACTATAATTAGGAAACAAATATTCTAATATGTAATTTCTTGTGATAAGGGGTCGATTGCGTCCCCTAACAAAAAATCCCGACAATGGGACGTACACCAAAGTACTATCCATCGTCGGGATTTTTGCCGAGTGTAGCACTCGGCCGCTTCTGACAAGAAATTAGTCATGCGCTCCTTTTCCTCACTGTCATGTTGAGCGGAGCGTTAGCGTAGTCGAAACATCTCTTCAAATGTGACGACATGAATGTGATGTACTATCCCGTGAGGCCAAGCCTAACCCCTTCTGACAAGAAATTAATTTAGCATGTCATGCAGAAGGGTCTCTATGTGTTACTATGTTTTTCGTTGTTCGCGACAATCGTATAGTGACTCATATTGACCCAAAGTAACCCATTCTGATTGACTATCAGTGGTCTCGTGTTTAGCAATAGTAATCCATTAACTCTGTTCTCGCGGGCAGACCCCTCGGCTGTGCTCGGGGTGACAGCAGTAGGTGAGCGTCGCCCTGCCCCCCCCCTCCCAAAATAATAAAATGCGCTCGGACTTATGGTCGAGCGCAAAAGTTTAAAGTGTAATGGAATTACTCGAATACTACGCAATCTGTTACACTTGATGCCCATGAGGGTAGATCTACAGTGAACAACTCCGTATCATACTGAGCATCTGTAGAAGGCACGGTAAATACGCTTGCAGTCACAGCCTGACCATTTACAGTACAACTTTTAATTGTCACCTTATGGCCGAGTGTAAGACCTGAAAGATCCAAATTCATATGTTCCATAAATGCACATTCGGTCAGTGTAGTATTAACATAGGGTTTCAACACACGACCGTAGATATTATTGTAGTATGTACCCTGCTTAAACTCTACATTGGTAAACGATGCGCTCTCGATGTTAGAGTAGCTAACCCAACCAGCTAAAGTAGAATTTGTCACAATCAAATTTACACCATCAGAGCCAGCCTCACCAGTATTGATGGGATAGAGAACACCATCACCACCAATGTTAACATTGTCAAGGATGATATCCTGAGTAGGATACATAATCATGATAGCACGGCAAGCCTCCTTAATGGTTAGATTCTTAACAGTACCACCAGAGGTCATTATACCATAGTCGTCACCGTAGCACTCCATGTAAAGTTCATGACCATTGCCATCCAACACGCCACCATCCAACTTATAGGCATACTTGTTACCATAAGGAGCTGTTGTAGCTGCCTCAGTCTGGATATCATTCTCGAGAACTACGCTATCACCATTGGCAAGTGCCTCAGTCAAAGCGTCGCTTGTGTCCACCTTAGTAGGAGTATAGCATACACCATCAACATATACCTTATCGCCCTCAGACGCATAGCCAAAGATTACAGACGACATAACGCCATCAATTTTCGTATTCTCGGTAGTACAACCATTAATATTAACGGTCAATTCACCGCTATAAACTGCGCCAAGAATAGTGCCGAACATAGAGTCGTATATGCCTCCGAACGAGCCATTCTTATTAATTGTGCAGCTCTTAACAGAGCAATTCTCCATTGTGCGTTCGCCTTTATTCAGTGCAAGACCTGCAATAGCACCTACGCCAGCATAACCCTCAATTGCAGAATTCTCAATCGAGCAACCACTAATCTTACCGTTGTTCCACTGGCCAATAATACCACCGATAGTCCAATTGTTGCATGTCACTGAAGAGTTCTTAACATGGCAGTTCTCAATAAGACCATCATTCAGACGTCCTACCAATGCACCGATAAACTTAGGAGCACCAGATATTGATACGTTAGATACTGTGAGATTCTTAACTGTGCCCTGAACATTACCGAACAGACCATATGATGACTTGTCATCATCGTTGCGGTCAGTTTTCTTCGTAATCTTTACATTATATACCGTATAATTCTGACCATCGAATACGCCATGCCACTCAGTACGCTGAGAGCGGTCGTCACCGATAGGAATCCACTCCTCGTTGTTAAGGTCGATATCGTTGGTGAGTTTAACAGTTGCCTCATCAAAGATCGTTGGAGTATAAGGAGTAGTAGCGTTAACCTCAGAAGCAACCCACTTCAAGCCAGCGGCGTTGGTGATGTAATAGGTCTTATTGGCCTCATCGAAGTAAGCACCATCATTTACTCTGTATAGTTCGGCATACAATGGGTTAACGATAGTCTTGCCATTAACCGTAAATGTAACATTAGCACCAGCAAACTCGCGGGCGGGGTCTACAACGCCGTAGCCGATATCCTGAGCCTTTGTGTAAGAGTCCTTGTAGAACTTCTCGCCAGATGAGGCATTGATAGTTGACTCAGCATCGATGCTACCAGTGAGGGCTGCTGCATGGTAGCCTGTACCGATGCCAGCTGCATGCTTACCACCCTGAGCCGTAATTGTAGACTTAATAATCACGATGTCGTTAATAGCGTTTGTGTCGTTTGCTGCGCAGTGAGTATCATAACCCGAGCCGATACCAGCACCAAACTGACCACCTACGGCATTAGCGATAGTAGAGTTCTCGATGCGGATATATGTAGACTGCTTATTTGTAGCAGAAATGTTGCTTGAATAGCGTGAGCTACCAATAGCCGCAGATGCGTTACCACCGAAAATATCACCGAGCGTAGAGTTCTTGATGGTGATATTTGTAGAGTTGTGGTATCTATTACCGATGGCTGCAGCCTTGCTGCCACCCTCGGCCTTAACGATCTCTACACCCTCGAGGGTAATCGTCTGACCGCCGATAGCCGAGTAACCCTCGGGCTCATCTTTGCCATATTTAGCATCATTCTCGAACAAAGGCTGAACGGGAGTACCGCAGATGTAGTCGATCTTCACATTCTTGATGGTAACATCGGCCATGGTACCACCGATACCGAAACCGTCGGTAGGAAGTACATTAAGCGTAGCATTAGTAGCACGTGTGGCAACAACACCATCAATGGTAAGCTTACCGCCATCAGCGACAGCAATACCATCCTTTGCACCCTTAAGATTGATCTCGCCTGTAAGGTTAAGCGTAACATCACCCTCAATAGCAACAGCAGCACCAGACTCACTCTCAACACTTACGTTGTTAAAGAGGTATGTTGAACCCTCGTTACCCTTAAGAGTAATGGTCTTTGTTGACTCAACATTCTCAAATGCAATGGTATTGTTCTCTAATGTAAAGTCGAAGGTTGTAACATCAGTGTCAGACTCGTAGACGTAGAGACCCTGATCGCCAGCCTGGCAGTTGGTGAATGTTGAGTTCTTAACAGCTACAGCAGTCTCCGCATTAAGAGTACCCAATACAACGCCTGGCTTCTTAGCAAGGCTGTTGAACTCGCAGTTATCAACAAGAATGCTTGCTATCTCTGAGCCATAATCCTCATGAGCCTTAATGCCGCGGTTGCCCGAGAACTTACAATTGGTGAATGTCACATCACCATCAGATACCCATACTGAGTACTCGCTGGTTGAAGCAGCAGGGTAGGCGGTATTGAGGAATACGCAATTGTCGAAAAGTACTACGTCATCCTTGTCGTCCTCGTTCTGTATGGCGATATTACCCTCGAACGTACAATTGTAGAACTCTAGATTATCCGCAAACTCGAGATACAAGAATTCCCATGAAGACTCTGCGTAAGACTTAGTGTTATCCACAAAGACAACATCTCTGAAGATAAGCTTACCATCATTAGCCATACGAATAGGACCAACGCCTGCACCAGTAGCTACAAGATTACGGCCGTTACCCTCAATTGTGAGTGTCTTAGTTATCGCATCAGCAGCAATAAACGGAGTAGAACCATGCGATGCACCAGTTGCCCACTCAACATCTTTCGTAAGCTCAATGATTGCGTTCTCTTGTGTTGCAGCCTTCGCAAGGGCCTCTGCAAATGTAGTCTCCTCGTCAACAATCTCGGTCTCAACCTTAATCTCGCCAGCGAAGTTATCGTCGATGCGTACCTCTATCTCGGTAGCAGTAGTGAGGAAATTACCGATAACTGTAGTGAGGTGGTTGCGCTCAACGGGGATGTCAGTCGAGAAGTATGTCTCCTTGATAGGATTCTTCTGATCTGCATCCTGGTATACTGTCATCGTGAAGTGGTAGGGAGTCTGACCCTCCTTCTCTGC
>JAFUPR010000095.1 GCA_017481145.1 Alistipes sp.
ACGCTTAGACTCGGGACGCCACATGAAGAAGTACATGATGGCAATCATTGCGATAATCATAATCCAGAAGGTGTAACCACCACCTGCAGGCTGAGTCTCAGCAGCAGTCTCTGCAGGGATCTCAGTACCAACCTCTGTAACAACCTCAGCAACAGGTGCATCTGCGCTCTCCACGGCTACAGGAGCCTCATCTTGAATAAAAAGTAAGTTCATAGTCTTTATAGTTTAATGTTTATCTGTCTGCACATTTGTGTACATCATTGCAAAGGTACACATTTTTATTTTCTTAGCAAAATATTCGTCCTTTGCAACAATGTTTACTCCACTTGAGCACCTATCCACAGCACTATGGGCGATGCTTCGCGCGAGGTGGTAATCTCCATATAATTACCCACCGAGCCCCACTCGCCTCGCGAGTCGAAACATAGTGTCACATCGCAGCTACCACCCACAGCTATAGGCTCGCGCTCGAATTCAAGCCACATACACCTGCACTGCGTGGTGTAGTCCAACAACACTAACGGTTCACTTCCTCTGTTTACTAAGCGCATCACCGTTGTCGTTGTTGAAGAGCAGGGTACAACGCCTATATCAACCAGCACTTCACATACACCATCACCCTTAACCTCGGCAACAACGCCCTCGAACGACACCTCAGCCTCAGCCCTGCGGTTGTTATCCGCCGTAGAGTCGATGATGCGCACCGCCGCAAAACCAAGAAGCACAACGGCGACGGTAGCAATAAGGATGATAGCCTTGCGCCTCATGCTAAAGTAGTCCGCGGCCGCTCTTCTTGATGCGACCATCCTGCTGGAGGTCGACAACGATCTTATCAAGAACGCCATTTACGAAGGTGCTACTCGTTGGTGACGAGTAATACTTCGCTATCTCAATCCACTCGTCGAGCGTCACCTTCACGGGTATCGACTCGAAGTACATAAGCTCGGCTACGGCAATCGAGATAATAAGGCTATCCATAAATACCACACGCTCAACATCCCAGTTGCTGGTGTACTTATCTACAATCTCCTGATTATCCTCATAGTTCACCAACGCCTTAACGAATAGGCTCTTGGCAAAGTCAAGGTCGTCGTCGCTCTTGAACTTTGGCAGCACCTTAACCTCTGTGTGGCTCTGCTTCAAATTCTGTACCGTGCGCACTACCATATAGAGTGCAAAGCCATAGTCGTCAGTCCACAATAGCGACATATCGTTTACAAGGTCGTTGAGTGCCTCATCCTCCTCGAGGGCTGTATAGAACTCCTCGACAAAGCGACGGTCGTCCGAGAATGTCGATATGGATGCCGACATATACCTTTTATAATAATCCGACTCCACCATACGGTTGTATACATCCTTCACAGCATCGGCGTATGGTGCCCATGATAGCTTACGACGAGCAATGACATCATTCACCGAATCGCTGTTGGCGATAAGGTGGACGACAGCATTATCCACGAAGCGGCGATTAGGATTTAGATCCTCGTATGTGGGGAGCTTCTTGTTCTTGTTAATCTCTATGCGCGTCTCGGCATAACGAGCCACCTCCACGATGAGCGACATCATCTGGAAATATAAGTCGTATGCTTTGTCGATAGATTCAACGAGATTCTTCTCCGAGGCCTTGAGGTTGTCGGAGCCTGATTTAAGATGTGCGTAAAGGTTCTTCGCGACCTTCACTCTGAGCAATCTTCTACTCAACATAGTCTAATGAACAGTATACGTTAGTGCAAAAATGCGTTGCAAAGATATAAAAAAAATCCTATCTTTGCACTATGTAACAATATTAATTAGATGTATTATGAATTCTTTTATCTATAACATTCCTACGAAGGTATATTTCGGCGAAAACCAGTTGGGCAACCTCGCTGCGGAGCTCGCCAAGTTCGGCAAGCGCGTATTGATAGCATACGGCGGAGGTTCTATCAAGCGCATCGGACTATACGACAGAGTTATGGATGAGTTACATAAAGCAGAGTTTGAGGTGTTTGAACTCTCGGGTATCGAGCCAAACCCACGCATCGAGTCGGTGCGCGAGGGTGCTAAGATATGCAAGGAGCAGGGTGTTGATGTCGTGCTTGCCATAGGTGGTGGTTCGACCCTCGATGCCGCGAAGTTTATGGCTGCGGGTGCATGCGTCGACCACGACCCATGGGAGTTCTTTGGCGCTAATGCTAAGCCTATAGAGCGTGCCTTACCACTTGTCACCATCCTCACGCTCTCGGCTACAGGCTCGGAGATGGACTCGGGTGGTGTCATCTCTAACCTCTCTACGGGCGATAAGCTCGGCCGCCTCGCCCCAGCATTGCAGCCCCGCGTGTCGTTCCTCGACCCCACGCTCACTTATTCGGTCAGCAAGTACCAGACGGCATGTGGTGCCGCCGACATGATGTCGCATATTATCGAGGTATATTTCAATACACAGGAAGACCTCTTTATGCTCGACACCTTTATGGAGGGCATGCTCAAGACTATCATAAAGTACGCTCCCATAGCCCTCGCTGAGCCTGAGAACTATGAGGCTCGCGCCAACCTTATGTGGACATCGTCATGGGCTATCAACGGTTTTATCAATGGCGGCAAGCGTAAGGCATGGAGCTGCCACCCCATGGAGCATGAGCTCTCGGCCATCTACGACATAACACACGGCCTCGGCCTCGCCATATTGACACCCCGCTGGATGGAGTACTGCTTAGACGAGACTACGGTGGATAAGTATGTGCAGTATGGCGTAAATGTCTTTGGTATAGATGCTTCGCTCGATAAGATGACCATCGCTAAGGAGAGCATACGTCGCACTGCAGAGTTCTTGTTCGACACTCTCGGTCTCCAGCGCACCTTCACCGAGGTGGGCATCAAGCGCGAGGACTTCGAGATTATGGCTAAGAAGGCCTGCCGCTATGGCGACATCAAGGGCTTCAAAACACTGACACCCGATGATGTTGTCCGCATTTTCGAGATGTGCGAGTAGTGCATGCCCCGCTGTCTCCCCGAGTATAGTCGAGGGGCTACCCGCGACATCATTTTGTTAGCAACAGAGATAGGTCAATATAGGTTTCTATGGGTCACTATGTCTTATTGCTGACGACAGAAACATATAAACGCATAGCAACTCATAGGAACTCAAGAATCTGGCAGCCTCTATTTTAGATCCTTCAGCTCCGCTGCACTTCGTTCAGGATGACCGAGTGGAAAGATTCAGGATAAATAGGGGGGGGCTGCGCTATGAGGAGGGTAATAATAGAATACCCACAAAAGATAAGAGGCTGAATAAAAAGTGTATTTTGTCGTTTTGCTCGCCCTCAAAATGCTACCGCATTTAGGGTTATGCTTACAATCCCCCTAAATCCCCCTTTAAGTTCGCTTCACTTCTTTTCGTTGCTACGGCTCGGCAGAACAAGACTTGTTCTGCACTCACCTCAATCGCAACGCTGAAAAGAGGGGACTTTTAGGTAGACGCTGAGTAAACTCCGCTTTTTCGGGCTTCGCAGCGCCACGAGTAAGCGAGGGCAGAGACCGCTTGCGGGCTATGCCGAGCGTGAATGATGAAAAGGAACTTAAGTCTAAAACTACATCTTTTTATTCACTCTCTTAGGTATCAAGGGCTGGCTAAGCAACTTTTTAGTCAGCCCCTTTCTCGTGTCGGCACCAAATTAGACCCCTTCTGACAAGAAATTGGGTGTGCTACTCTCTGAAAAAATTA
>JAFUPR010000096.1 GCA_017481145.1 Alistipes sp.
AAATATATTCCGTATCTTTGCTCCGAGGTTAATTGTTTATACATGGCAATACAAAAATAGTTAATCTTAGGGAGACTGCAAAGTCTCCTTTTTTGTATTGTCAATGAAAGCTACCTTTGCACTTTGAAATTGAAAGTATAGTTTTTTACGACACGGATACATTGTACAAAAAAGAATCAGGCGTATGCCATGGGCACTAAAGCTCGGTATACGCCTCTTTCTACAAACACCTTATAATATGTATTGTAACACCTCTTTCGCTGTGGTGATATTCTCCTCGTCACCTCGGGTCTCCTTTTTGATGTACTCGACATCATATTTGGCGAAGATGCTATCGAGCGACGATTGCTTAAAGTTGCGACTTGCCGTAACAAGGATATCACAACCCTCGTGTCTATTTATCGTTTTGTGTATATTTTTCAGCACATCACCCGCCGAACTTATGGCAACCCGTTTACCATCATACAATAGCTCCGTGTCGAAATCGGTGTAAGTCTTACCCAAGCCCCTCGCTTTAGAAATCGTGGCTCCCTCATATAACAGCAGATCGTACACTAATCGAATAGAGGTGGTTTTTCCACTATTCGGATTGCCCTTAACTACAATTATTTTCATTGCCTATCTATTTACAATTCATATTCTGATATATTTACATAACGATTCCAATTTATGTCTTGCTCATACACCTCTTTGCTTCCGCTTGGAACATATACAGATGGCGTACATTGGAGTGAGTCGATAAATGTTGGAGGTGTTGTTGAGCGCATGTACATGTTATGTTTACATAGGGGCACTATCTCCTTCAAACTGCACTCTTGTAAATGCACCATCCTCGACACCTGTACGCTTCCACGCGTCGGTAAACTCCTTGCGTATCTCTATGCTCTTGAGGCGCTGGTTAATCCACGCCTCGGAATATCCCAACCTACGGTAGTCGGTCATCGCCGGCTCTATCGATAGCTAGGGGTCTTGCATCTGCTCTATGCGCTGCGCTGCGACCTGAGCCATCCACTGCTTAAAGGGTTCTGCCTTGGGAGAGGGTATTGATTGTATGATGCGGAGGATAGCTGTGGTATTACCCGCCAAGGTCTTACGTCTCTTGCCACTCTCCGTAGTCATTTGTATCTGGGGACAATTTGTCCCCACGAAGAGATTTAACTCTTAATCCCTCTTACGCATCTTTTTAAGATAGTCAGTAGGGTTTGCGCTCTCTGTCAACATAGTAACCACATCAACCACCGAGAAGAACCAGTCCTCGGCAGTATCATCCCATACGGTGTGCACTTTACGCTCCTCGAATAGTTGTAGCGCCTCTTGATTTGTCATAGCAGCATGATTTTTCAAGCTCTACGATATCGAGAAGTCGCGCAGGGCATCGTTGAGTGAGGTCTTCTTATCCGTCGACTCCTTACGGCGACCGATAATCAGCGCGCACTGCACGCCATATTCGCCCGCGGGGAACTTCTTATTATAGGTGCCCGACACCACTACCGAGCGTGGGGGTACATAGCCCTTATACTCTACGGGCTCGTCGCCCGTGACGTCGATGATATGTGTCGAGCCTGTGATGACCGTATTTGAGCCGAGCACCGCCTCGTGGCATACGTGCGCGCCCTCGACAACAATAGAGCGCGAGCCTATAAAGCAGTTATCCTCGATAATGACGGGCGAGGCTTGCACGGGCTCCAACACGCCGCCGATGCCCACGCCACCCGAGAGGTGTACGTTCTTGCCTATCTGTGCGCACGAGCCCACCGTAGCCCACGTGTCGACCATAGTGCCCGTATCGACATAGGCACCTATATTTACATACGAGGGCATGAGTATCGCCCCAGGGGCTATATAGGCGCCATAGCGCGCCACAGCATGGGGTACGACCCTCACGCCGAGCTCCTCATAGCCACGTTTAAGCTCCATCTTATCGTACCACTCGAGTTCTCCCGCCTGCATGGTACGCATCGTCTGTATCGGGAAGTACATGATGATGGCCTTCTTAACCCACTCGTTGACCTGCCACTCGCTACGCTCCATGTCAATAGGCTCGGCACAGCGCAGCGTACCCTTATCGACCGCCTCAACAACACGGCGTATCGCATTTTTGACCTCCTCTTTCTGAAGCAGCGAGCGCTCAGCCCACGCCTCCTCGATAATACTCTTTTCTACCTCCCACATACTTAATTATGTTTTATCTCATTATCTCGTTAATACTCTTCAACAGCGACGCCTCGTCGTAGCCACACTCGGCATACAACTCCGCGGGCTTACCATGCTCCACAAAGCGGTCGTCGATGCCGAGGTTTATGATCCTTGTTCCATATCCCTCGCGACCGAAGTGAGCAGCGATGGTCTCGCCCACACCTCCGCGTAAGATGCCATCTTCGATGGTAATAACCCTCGCGAAATGCTCACCCACCTCGCGCAACAAGACCTCGTCTAAGGGCTTCACATATCTAAGGTCATAAACGGCTACGCTGTGCTCGCTCTTTTCGGCAGCCCTGAGAGCTACATTTGCCATCGTTCCAACGGCGATGATGGCCACATCCTTACCATCCTTAAGCCTCTCACCACGTCCCACCTCTAAGCTCTCGAAGGCGACACCTTGCCACTCTATGCCCTCGCCAATGCCTCGCGGGTAGCGTATGGCGGTGGGGTAGTCGGCATGCGATGCTGTGTACATCATCTGGCGGAGTAACAGCTCGTTGCGCGGTGCGGCGACAACCATAGTGGGCACGCAGCCGAGGTATGCAAGGTCGAAGGCTCCATGGTGCGTAGCGCCATCCTCGCCGACGATGCCAGCGCGGTCTAAGCATAACACCACGGGGAGCTTCTGCAGCGCCACATCGTGGATGATATTGTCGTAGGCGCGCTGCATAAACGACGAGTAGATATTGCAGAAGGGACGCCCTCCTGCCGCAGCGATGCCCGCGGAGAAGGTCACAGCATGCCCCTCAGCGATGCCTACATCGAAGCAACGCTCGGGCATCTGGCGCATAAGTATATTCATCGAGCATCCCGACGGCATGGCGGGTGTGATGCCTACGATGCGTTCATCCTCGCGTGCAAGGTCTACGAGCGTCTCACCAAAGACATCCTGATAGCGCGATGCGGGGTAGTTCCCCTTCAGGCGTTCGCCCGTGGCCACATCGAAACGTCCTGGTGCGTGCCATACGGCGGGGTCGGCCTCGGCGGGGGCATAGCCCTTGCCCTTTGTCGTCTTGATATGTAGGAGCTTGGGGCCTCCAATCTCCTTAAGAGCCTCGAATGTGCGTATCAGCTCCTCGATATTATGGCCATCGACAGGGCCGAAGTATCGGAAGTTGAGACTCTCGAAGAGGTTGCTATTTTGAAGTAAGCCCTGCTTCACGGCATTTCCCGCCTTGCGCACAAGACGGTGGATTGGTGGCACGACGGCCAAGCCGCGCCAGAGGGTCTTCTGTAGGTTGTTGTACCAGCGCGATGTCGACATACGCACGAGGTAGCGGTCGAGTGCTCCCGAGGGCTTATCTATCGACATCTCGTTGTCGTTGAGGATGACGAGGATGTCCGTTTTGGGCGAGGCACCAGCATTATTTAGCCCCTCGAAAGCAAGACCTCCAGTGAGCGCTCCATCGCCGATGATGGCTACGACATGTCGTCTCTCCTTCTGTCTCTCTAAGGCCTTGGCCATGCCGAAGGCTGCCGAGATGCTCACCGACGCATGTCCAGCACCAAAGGCGTCGTAGCGACTCTCCTCGATGCGGGGGAAGCCGCTGATGCCGTCACGTGTGCGGTTAAGGCGGAAGGCATCGCGACGCTCGGTGATGATCTTATGGGCGTAGGCCTGATGTCCCACATCCCACACTATGCGATCCTCGGGTGTGGCATACACGTAGTGCAACGCCACGGTGAGCTCCACGGTACCGAGGCTTGAGCCTAAGTGCCCTGGGTTCACGGCGCAGCACTCGACGATGTAGTCGCGTAGCTCCGCGGAGTATGCCTTAAGCTCCTCCTTCGACAGTCGACGCAGATCGTCGGGGTTGTTCACCTTCATAAGGTGCTGATACTTCATCTCACTCATTGATGTCACATTCTCCTATTTGCCGCAACTATGCTTTATTCAATCTACAAATATAGTGGTTTTTTGCGTAACACCCAACTAAAAAGCCTGTAAAAGGCAAAAACCGTACACCGAGAAATAAAAAAACGAAAACTAAAGGCTAAAAGTTTGCACTTTTCCGTAAAAAATGTGTATCTTCGCAAATCATACAACATATAATTCAGGATATGGCAACATCTAAATACCGCAGAATACTTCTGAAGCTTAGCGGCGAGTCGCTGCAGGGTAAGCAAAATTATGGTCATGACGTGGCAGTGCTCAATGCCTACGCCGAGCAGATTAAGCGCATCAAGGAGATGGGCGTGGAGATAGGTATCGTCATAGGTGGTGGTAATATCTTCCGCGGTATCCAGGGGGCAGGTCGAGGCTTCGACCGTGTTAAGGGTGACCAGATGGGTATGCTCGCGACGATCATCAACTCCTTGGCGTTGCAGTCGGCATTGGAGTCTCAGGGTGTGAAGTGCAAGGTGCTCACCTCGATACGCATGGAGCCCATTGGCGAGTACTACTCTAAGGCTAAGGCCATAGAGTATCTCGAGGCTGGGTATGTCGTTATTATCGGCGGTGGCACGTCAAATCCATATTTTTCGACCGACACGGCCTCGGCGCTGCGTGGCATAGAGATTGAGGCCGAAGTTATGTTCAAGGGTACGCGTGTCGATGGCATATATACGGCCGATCCCGAGAAGGATCCTACGGCGACGAAGTTTGATACTATAACCTTCGACGAGGTGTTAGCCCGCCGCTTGAAGGTGATGGATCAGACAGCCTTCACGCTATGTCGCGAGAATCATCTGTCGCTCATAGTCTTCGATATGGATACGCAGGGTAACCTCGAGAAGGTTGTGGATGGTGAGAACATAGGCACAATAGTAACAGAGTAGAAATAAGTCCAGAAGCGACCGAAATAGAACCTCGCGATAACGAAAAACTTTTCATTAATTTATAGAACATACCTTAATATTTTCACACATAAAACAATTTTAGATATGGCTTATCAGTCAAAACACAAGAAGCGTGGCTCGGCGCTCACGCTCATACTCATGCTTGTAGTTCTCGTTGGTCTCGTCGTGGCGATAATATTCTGGCCTGTCGAGGAGACCGCTAAGACGGAGGAGGTGGTTGCTCCCGAGGAGGAGGTTGTTGACGAGGTTGCGGCAGCAACGATTATACATGCTGGCGACGTAGCTCCCGACTTTACGGTGGAGATGCTCGACGGCTCGACGGTGACGCTTTCGGCGCTACGTGGCAAGCCCACACTCCTAATCTTCTGGGCTACGTGGTGTCCTCCCTGTCGCGAGGAGTTGCACCATCTCGAGGATGGTATCATCAATGTGTACGGCGATACGCTCAACGTGCTTCCCATTTCGCGTGGTGAGGAGCGTGCCACGGTCGAGGAGTACATCGCTAAGATGGGCTACACCTTTGCTGTAGGTCTCGATGGTGACCAGTCGGCATATAAGAAGTATGCGACAAACTACATCCCTCGATGCTTTGTTATCGATGGTGATGGCGTCGTTGTCTACTCGGGTGTTGGCTATGATGAGGCTATCGCCGAGGAGGTCAATAATGCTATAAAGGCAATCAATAAGTAATAATAAATAAGATAAGAGTATGGATACCAAGACTATTCTAAATGAAACGACCGACCGTATGCAGCGTGCTGTTGACCACCTCGCCGAGGAGTTGCTCAACATCCGTGCAGGTAAGGCATCGGTGAATGTCTTAAATGGCGTATTTGTCGACTATTACGGCTCGCAGACGCCCGTCTCGGGTGTCGCCAGCGTGACGGTGCCCGACGCTAAGACCGTGCTTATCCAGCCTTGGGATAAGAATATGATTCGTATGATCGAGAAGGCTATCATCGACTCGAACATAGGCCTTACACCCTCGAATAATGGCGAGCATATTCGTCTCTCAATACCTCCCCTCACGGAGGAGCGCCGTAAGGAGATTGTTAAGAAGGTTAAGGGCGAGGGCGAGACTGCTCGCATAAGCCTGCGTAACGCTCGTCGCGATGCTGTTGAGGCGTTCAAGAAGGCTCAGAAGGATGGTATGAGCGAGGATGAGCAGAAGGATGGCGAGGCACAGGTGCAGAAGCTCCTGGAGAAGTTTACCAAGCTCCTCGACGCAGAGCTCGAGAAGAAGGAGAAGGAGGTAATGACCGTATAACACCACTCCTATCATCGCTATCTACCGCCGATGGATGGGCTATCTCACCATTGGCGGTAGTTTGTATCCACCATACCCATCATATATAAATAGTATGAATACCGCCATTATCATTGCCGTTGTATGCTTTGTGTTTTCCGTTATTGTCGCCTATGTTGTTGGGCGCGCTATTCGTGCTACGAAGGGTCGTAGCACGGAGCTTGAGGTACACAAGGAGCAGATAAATACCCTCAATCGTACCATCGCCGAGCGCGACCATAAGATAGATGTCCTCTTAGATGAGGTGCGACGCCTCACGGCCGAGCGCGATGTGGAGCATACGAAGGCTGTGGCTGCCGAGGAGCATGTTGAGCGCCTTAGGCGTGAGTCGCGCGAGGCTCTTGATGCTCAGCAGGCAAACCTTAAGGAGGCATACGATCGACAGCTCGAGCAGCTGAGTAAGATGGTTGAGGAGCAGCGCGAAGCGAACAAACGTCAGGTTGAGGACCAGATGACGCTCATACGTGAGCAGATGGTTGCCACCTCGGAGCGCGTGCTCAAGGCGCGACAGGCGGAGCTCGGCGAGCGTAACGTCGAGCAGATGTCGAAGATTGTTGACCCGATAAACCTAAGCCTTAAGCTTATGCGCGAGGCGATGGAGAGTTCGCAGAGGGAGCACAACGAGACAATGACACGCCTTGATGCTACCATCGAAGCCAATATGAAGAATAGCCGTAACCTCGGTGAGACGGCCGACCGCCTCACGCGTGCCCTCACTGGCGAGGTTAAGGTGCAGGGTAACTTCGGCGAGCTTAAGTTGCGCCAGTTGCTCGAGGACCTCGGTCTTAAGGAGGGCGAGCAGTACACCACTCAGCAGGCGTTGAAGGATAGGTTCGGCTCGCGCATAAAGAGCGACGAGGATAAGCGTCTTATCCCCGACTTTATCCTTCACTTCCCCGATAATCGCGATGTCGTTGTCGACTCGAAGGTCAACATTATGCACTACGAGCTCTATGTCAATGCCGAGGATGAGACGTCGCGCTCGCAGCTCTTGAAGGAGCATATCGCCAGCGTGCGCCGCCAGGTGGACCTCCTTGCCAAGAAGGACTATAGTTCGTTCCTCGATTCGGGCTTTACGAAGCTCAACTTCGTAATCATGTATATGTTTCATGAGGGTGCGCTGAATCTCGCTCTTATGAACGATAACGGCCTATGGAAGTATGCCTACGATAAGGGCGTGCTTATCATGGGACCTCAAACGATGTATATGAATCTGCGTGTCCTCGAACTTATGTGGCGCCAAAATATTCAGCTGCACTACCAGCAGGCTATCGTCGACTCTGCCGAGGAGATGATCAAGCGTGTGCAGATTTTCGCCGAGCGTTTCAAGGGTGTGGAGGATAGCCTTAATGCTACGCGCCGTCACTTCGACGAACTTAAGCGCTCGACTGCAAATGGTGGTCAGAGCATCATCACCTCTGCGCGTCAGATTATGGCCTATGGTGTCAAGGAGAATAAAAAGAAGCGCAGTATAGCCTCCGTATTTGTCGATGATGATACTCCGCCGATGATCGATAATATCGCCGAAAATGAGGGCTCAGAGGTGAATAACGATGCTATTTCGTAGGTAATCAAAAAAAATGATAAAATTTTTTCAAAATATTTTTGACCATATTATTATGTCGAACAAAGAATAATCCGCTATCTGACGTCCTTTAATGTGCCAATATAATATGGTCAAAACCTGAGTGTTATAAAAATAACACAACAGGTTGTTGTGATATGAGGGATATGTGCATCAATTTTAATTATGCATATATCCCTCATATCATAGTTTTCGCTTATACTGCCATAAGTATTTTTAGTTTGGAGAATTAGATTTCTTGCCATATATTTGCACCAGAAACAAATAGAAAAGGCAACAAAAAGGTGTGAAACCACCCCGCCTGAAAGACTTAAAGGATATAAAAGAGAATAGTAAGATATAATAGATGTGTAAGATGTAAGCGTAAAAATTTAGTAGTGTAAAAAGTTAATAATTGTTTGTGTCCGTGAGCTGCCCGATTAATCCGTCGGGCAGTTCCATTTTTTCCACTGCGTTCAGAATGAACAGGGAGGAGCTCCATAACAACCAAAAGAGTCCGTGACCTCGCTGTGGTCTCAGCCGTCCTTGTTGTCTCCAAAAAATCGGGGGTGGCTAATTTACCCCCCCCCTTACGCTACTCTTGGTTTAGAATGTCAATCCAAGTGTGATGGTTACTTGGTGCTCGACTGTTTTCTTGGTATAGTATGCGATACCTGGGGTATTACCTGCAACCCCGATATAACTATCTAATGGCGTACCATTGTAATCTGTAGGATAGAAATACACTTCTAAATATGGATACTTCCAAAACTCATAACCTACTACAAAGTATGCGCTAATCTTGGGTGTGATACGATAATTAACACCAAAACCTACATCTAACATAAATCCATTGGTGGAGTACTTGAAACCGTCATACTCTTCCTTGGTCGAAAAACGACCACCAGCCGTTAGGTCAACAAATGGAGACCATCTTTTATCCAAAATATAGGCTCTTGCCTTGGCATATAGCGGAATATATAGGAGCTTGTCTGGTTTAAAAGATGTTTCACCGTAATCATGCCATGTATTAAAATCTAATCCAGTACCTACGCCCAAGAATAGGACATGATTAAAACGATAGCCTCCAATGTAATTTATATTGACATTTTGGAAAGCTGAACCTATTGTAGGTGTCACCTGCACCATTGACTCATATCCAGGCTCAACAGCGGGGAACTTCTCCTTGGTGACTATTAGCGTAGAGGTAGAGACCATCTGTGCCTCAGCGCCCATAGCACAGATAAGCGCAACTAACAAAAGTGTAATCTTTTTCATATTGCAATTATTTATTTCTGTATTGTTATGTCGGTTCGGCTATCAGCGCTCCTCAGTATGCCGATGTCGTCATCACACACGCTCTTGGCTGCTCCCACTAACGACACCTCCTCGGAAGTGGCATTTCTGAAGTTGGTATATCGTGCGGGGTAACCCGAGATTGTGATCTCTATTTTTCCAGACGAATTGGTGATGACATCGACTGTAGCTCCGACAATCACATCTGCTGAGTAATGGCGAGCAGCGCGACTTAGAGCCACCTTTTTGAAGTCTGGGATGAACTGAACGATTGCAAGCGTAACCTCATAGTTCTTGAAGGCATCAACCTCGGTGTAGTATATCTTGTCGGATATAATCTCTAGATCGGCAATTAGTGGCGCGATCATCACCGACTGCTGCGGTTCGATGTTTCGTGCCGATGACTCTTGATACTCTACTCGCTCCATACGGCTCTGAGCAGATACACCGATAACACTCATCAGAGTGACAATACATAAAAACAACCTCTTCATAATTTAGGATGTATGATCTTGCCGTAGCAACTCCAACTATGGCGATTATATAAACAGAAAGTGTGGAGTTGACTTCCGTTTATCTACAAGAAGGTTGTGGAAAGACCTGACAGTAATAAACGATACAATGCCCCACACTTGGATAGTATGGGGTATATGCACAGACCGTGCATAGCCACATAGCTACACAAGAGATGAGTGCTGTTCGTTAAGTCCTACTGTCTTGAAAACTTCCACATTTTCTTGTAAGGACAAAAGCGAAAACACTTTCAATATGTCTACTATCTCACTGATAGCTTTACAAAAGTAAATATTTTTTATGAAACGAACAACACATCGTGGGACATTGTCCTATAAATTTGTCAAGAAATTTTGTGGTTAAACAATATAATAAAGCTTAGGAGAGTGACTAAAAAGGCGAATTTCTGCGTTATGCTTGCCCTCAAAATGCTCATTTACGCTGAGTAAACTCCGCTTTTTCGGGCTTCGCAGGCCTAAATCTTCGCTCTTTTTAGCCACTCTCCATCTGTCGGGGGATGACAGAATCACTTTTTAGTTGGCCTCCTGTTCCTTAGGAGGTTAACCCCCTTATCGTTAGTTGAATGCTTTGCCGATGGCGAGGAAGTCGTCAGCCTTGAGGGCTGCGCCGCCGATAAGGCCACCGTCGACATTCTCCTTCGAAAATATCTCGCCAGCATTTGAGGGCTTGCATGAGCCGCCATAGAGAATAGAGCACTCCTCGGCAGCTGCGCCGAACTTGCCGCGAAGCACCTCGCGGATGTAGGCGTGAATCTCCTCAGCCTGCTCTGCCGTAGCCGTCTTGCCTGTGCCGATAGCCCACACGGGCTCATAGGCGATGACGAGCTTTGCAAACTGCTCCTCCGTGAGGTTGAAGACTACCTCCTCGATTTGTGCCTTAACGACATCGAAGTGGCGGTTAGCCTCGCGCTCGTCGAGGTTCTCGCCCACGCAATAGATGGGCACGAGGTTATTCTCATAAGCGCGAGCCATCTTCTTATTCAGCGTCTCCGAGGTCTCGCCATAGTACTGACGACGCTCCGAGTGACCAAGGATAACATATTTGCAACCGAGGGCAGCAATCATCTCAGCTGACACCTCACCAGTATATGCACCCTTAACCTCTGTTGCGCAGTCCTGAGCACCTACGGCAATGGCTGTGCCCTTAAGTGTCTCGATAACACTATGTAGGTGTGTGAAGGGTGGGCAGACGATGAAGTTAACACAATCGCATACCTCGCCCTTGCCCGCAGCTACAGCCTTGGCAAGCTCTACACCCTCAGCGGGCAGTGTGTTCATCTTCCAGTTGCCCGCTACAATCTTCTTTCTCATAATCGTATACTCTTAAAATTAATTGTTATCGTTAGATATAGCACGCCCGATACGACACTTACCATCAAATCTTACTTGTGCAATTACTGCACAAGTTGTTGCTACATCCAACCATTGCTCCCTATAGATATTACCTAAGAGAGCACTATTACTCCTCTTTGTTGCTCTCGATCCATGCCTTAATCTTGGCGGTAGCGAGGCCTAACTTGTTCTTCTTGTTGAATCCACAGAGGTCGTTAAAGAGCTTCATGCCACCTGTCGTTGCCGTATTCTTGAACGACTCGAGGGTGATGTAGCCCATCTTCTGGATGACAGCCACCCACTCTGCGGGGATGCCAGCCTCGGTATATACCTCCTCGCTGTCGGCCACAACCTTCTTCTCGGGACGCATCGTCGGGAAGAACAACACATCCTGAACAGATGTCTCGCCTGTCATGAACATCGTGAGACGGTCGATGCCCATACCCATGCCCGAGCATGAGGGCATGCCATACTCCAAGGCACGCACGAAGTCCATGTCGATGACCATGGCCTCGTCGTCGCCCTTCTCCGAGAGGCGCATCTGCTCCTCGAAGCGCTCGAGCTGGTCGATGGGGTCGTTGAGCTCCGAGTAGGCGTTACATAGCTCCTTGCCGTTGACGAAGAGCTCGAAACGCTCGGTGAGGTCCTCGTTGTCGCGGTGACGCTTACATAGGGGTGACATCTCGATGGGGTAGTCCGTGACGAACGTGGGCTGCACAAGGTCGCCCTCGCAGTACTGGCCGAAGATGGCGTCGATAAGCTTACCCTTACCCATCGTGTCGTCTATCTCCACGTTAAGGCGCTGGCACGCCTCGCGAAGCTGCTCCTCTGTCTGACCAGTGATGTCGTAGCCTGTCTTCTCGCGGATGGCGTTGGTCATCGTCACACGACGGAAGGGAGCCTTGAACGAGATGGTCTTACCATCGATGACAACATCTGTTGTACCATTTACGGCCATAGCCACACGCTCCAACATCTGCTCTGTGAACTCCTGCATCCAGATGTAGTCCTTATAAGCCACGTATATCTCCATACATGTGAACTCGGGGTTGTGTGTGCGGTCCATACCCTCGTTGCGGAAGTTCTTGCCGAACTCATAGACACCGTCGAAGCCACCGACAATAAGACGCTTCAAGTAGAGCTCTGTGGCTATACGCATGTAGAAGTCGATGTCGAGGGCGTTGTGGTGCGTGATAAAGGGGCGCGCTGCAGCACCACCAGGTATGGGCTGCAAAATGGGGGTCTCCACCTCTAAGTAGCCACGCTCGTTGAAGAAGTCGCGCATCGTCTGCATGATCTTGGCACGCTTAAGGAATGTATCCTTCACGTGGGGGTTAACCACAAGGTCTAAGTAGCGCTGACGATAGCGCACCTCGGGGTCTGTCAGAGCATCGAACGTCTGGCCATCCTTCTGCTTAACGACGGGCAGCGGACGTACCGACTTTGAGAGCACGGTGAACTTGCGGCAGTGTACCGACAACTCGCCCGTATTGGTGTGGAAAGCGAAGCCCTCGACACCGATGAAGTCGCCAATATCCAAGAGCTTCTTAAATACCGTATTGTAGAGCGTGGGGTCACCCTCGGGGCAGATGTCGTCACGACGTATGTAGACCTGAATACGGCCTGTAGAGTCCTGAAGCTCGAAGAATGATGCCGAGCCCATAATGCGGCGGCTCATGATACGACCAGCGATAGATACCTCCTGGTAGTTGCCCTTCTCGGGATCGAAGTTCTCGGCAATCTCCTTGGCACTTGCTGTCACCTCGTAGCGCGCTGCGGGGTAGGGGTTAATGCCGAGCTCGCGCAACGCCTTGAGTGATTGGCGGCGCAATACTTCCTGTTCACTAAGTTCGATGTTCATAGTATATCTCTTTTTAATTTATATTTATTCAATCGCGCAAAGTTACCGAAAAATGCTGGAATAATCAACGAAAAAGTGAATAATCGTGCTTTTTGAGCCATCGACGTCGGCAATAATGAGTTATGAGCAGCAGTGTAACCGACCATTTAAGCCGTAGCTTAAGGTTAAAGAAGCCAGTTGAAGAGGTAGCCCGATGCGATGATAAGCAGTGTCACCACACCAAAAAATATGGCTATTAGGCGCCATGTCATCACCTTTCTAAGCATCGTAGCCTCGGGTATAGATAGCCCTATTGTTGCCATCATAAAGGCAATAGCCGTGCCTAAGGGGATACCCTTAGCGACAAATACCTCGACGACGGGAACGACGCTCGCAGGGTTGGCATACATGGGTGTGGCGAGGATGACCGCTAAGGGCACGCCCCACCAGCTCTCAGACGATAGGTATCGCTCGAAGAAGCCTGCAGGTATGCAGCCATGCATGACCGCGCCTATGCCGATACCTATCACGATGTAGAGTATCACGCCACGAACAATACCCCAAGACTCCTTTGTGATAATAGGCAGACGTTTTATGAAGGGTGTCTTTTCTGCCTCCCAGAGCTCGCTTTGTGCGTTCGATTGTATCTGTGCCTGCTTAACCCAGTCGCTCAGGTAGGGCTCAAGGTGCATCCTGCTGAGTGCATAGCCTGCAATCATCGAAAGCACCGTGCCACTTATGACGTATATTAGTGTTGCCTTTGCGCCAAACGAGCCGAGAAACATGGCTATTGCCACCTCGCTTACTAAAGGAGAGGCAATGAGAAATGTGAGCGTAACACCCAACGGAATACCTCCCTTGACAAAGCCTATGAATAGGGGCACGGACGAGCATGAGCAGAATGGCGTTATGCCACCGAAGAGTGCCGCTAAGAGGTAGTCCAAGCCGTAGAGTTTGTGCGTCGTGAGATATTGTCGTAGACGCTCAATAGGGAAATAGGCATTGACAATACCCATCGAGAAACTGATAGCGAAGAGCAGCAGTACAATCTTTATCGTGTCGTAGATGAAGAAATTGACTGCAACACCCAGTCGTGTCGTGGCGTCTAAGCCCATGATGCCGTACACTAACCAATCTGCAAAGTGCTCTATCATAGACCTAAAAGCTTTTTGATTTCGCTCTCTGACGGTATACGTCCTTTGATCTTCACCTCTTCATCTACCACCACCGCAGGCGTAGTGAGGATGTTGTAGCTCATCATCTCCACGATGTCATCAACCTTTCTGAGAGTTACGTTGAGGTTGCTCTCTTTGATAACTTTCTCTACCACGTCATAGGCTGCTTTGCATTTGGCACAGCCAGGCCCCAATACTTTTATCTCCATAATTTTAAGGGATGTATATAAATTAGTAAATATGCGTTTCGTTGTTGGGAGTATCTATTTCGGTTGCCGTTGAATTTTTAGGTATCTGTCGCGTTTTTCCGTAGTTGTAATTCTCGCGTTACGCTCTTGGAAGAGTGAGAAATATACTCATAATAATCTTCAAAATGTACTCGATCTAATTTATACAACTATCTTAGAAATAAATAGTTATACAATAGTAAATTCCAATCGAGATAAACAAGATGCCGACTACCATATTTAACCACCTCTGAAGTGTTCGCATCTGTCCATATACCTTGCCTATCTGTCCCGCGCTGTAGGCTATCACCCAAGCTACGATTATCACTGGTAGAGCTGTGGCGACAGCATATAGTATGGGCAACAAATATCCCATCGTTGCCGTTGCCGACATCGGTATCAACATCCCGAAGTAGAATACTCCGCTTGATGGGCAGAATGTCAATGCGAACAATACACCTAAGAGAAATGCGCCCCACCCTCCGTTTTTTGTATAACGCTCTCCGCTGCCATTGAGCCCCAACGAGGGCAGTCGTAGTTTGCTGCCAAAGAGCATGTATAGACCAATGATAAGCAGTGATGGTGGTAAGGCTAACTCGCCATACTTTCCTACGAACTTCTGAATACCGAAGAGGCTTGAGCCACTCTTAAGCATAGCTATGAGCACAACGCCAAGCAGTGTGTATGCTGCCACGCGCCCAAGGGTGTATAACAGACCATTCAGAAATATACGTTTGCGGTCATCAACATCTTTGCCTATATAGCCTATTGCAGCTATATTGGTTGCTAATGGACATGGCGAAAGTGCTGTGATTAGTCCCAGTAGGAACGCAGTTAAAATAGGCGTAGAGCTGCTCTCCAATAGTGATTGTATCCACTCCATAGCCTTAGTTGTTAACCATTCTGTTGATATGCTTCGAGAGCTCCTCCCTAAATCTCTCGGGTGCTGTTTTGGCATTTAGGAAAGCGAAGTCGGTTAGGTCCGTCACGCTCTTTTTGCCCTGGGCGTCGTAGTCGACAAGTAGTAACGATGACCACACAACCTCGTATTCGTCGGCAAGAGCCTCCTCTTCGATAAGGTCTATGGCGCGAAAACATACCCTGCCCTGCTCCATAAGCTCACCATACTGAGCTCCCAATAGTGCCTTGGTCTCTTTCTCGACAGCGACACATGAGGCACAGCGTTGTGTCCCATGAAAGTATAGCACTTCAACAGCATCCACCTTCGTCTGTTCCTCGGCCTTCGACTTACCTCCACAGCATGCAACACAGGCAAGTCCAACAATACACAATACCATTAATCTCTTCATAAACTAAAATTTTTATGTTTGTAATTCGTAGAATAACGAACAATGCCTCTAAAAAAAAGAGGCTGTCAAAGGCAGCAACTCTCATTTTTGCAGGCGCACTCGCCGAGCAGATTGCCGAAAAGCTCGCGTGCTAAGCTCCAGTTCTCCCTATTGATGCAGTATTTCACCTTCGGTGCTTCGACCTCGCCCTGTATCAGTCCTGCCTCTTTGAGCTCCTTGAGGTGTTGCGACACGGTAGCCTTGGCGATGGGTAGCTCCTCGTGTATAGCACCGAAGTAGCATTGCGTCTGCTTTGCTAAAAACTGTAGAATAGCTATGCGTGCGGGGTGTCCCATTGCCTTGGCAAAGCGAGCAACCTGCTCTTGCATAGCTGTATACTCTTTATTTGACATCTTATCCATGTTTTATTGTTCGCAAATGTACGAATAATATTTTATTCTACAAATTCTACCGTTATTAATTTTTCGTTTTAAAGTTTTGCTTTTCATAAAAAATGGTTACTTTTGTAACAAAGTAAAACATATTTGTGGATATAAAAAGATTGAGCCTATGTTTTTTTACTACTTAATGCCCGTGATTTTTATCCTTGGCATTTTAGCAATCGCCTTTGAGGATGTTATCAAGGTGAACAAGGCGGCTACGGCTGTAGGAATGTCTATATTGCTGTGGGTCATCTTCTTGCTAAATGCTGAGCAGTTCTTCGAGATAGCACCTCATGCCAATCTCGATCTGCTTCGTGATACGTTCCCTGCTCTCAGTGAGGTGCCCTCGAGCGATTTGGCCTTCGAGTTTATTGAGTTTAAGCTTATGCACGGCCTTGGCGATGTGGCGACGACGCTCTTCTTCGTTCTCGGCTCAATGGCTATCATCGATATTGTCGACTCTCACGGAGGCTTCAGCGTAATGTCTCAGGCGATACGTGCAGGACGTCTGCGTAAGCTGTTGTGGACGCTGTGCGCCATCACATTCTTTATGTCGATACTTCTTGGCAACCTTGCTACGGTCATCGTCATGATTGCCATCGCTCGTAAACTTATCCCCGAGCGCAATACTCGACTTATCTTCAGTGCGATGATTATCGTGGCGTCTAATGCTGGTGGTAGCTGTTCGCCTATAGGCGATGTTACCACACTGCTACTATGGACGGGAGGTAACCTTACAGCCCTGCATCAGATGGGCTCGCTCATATTTCCATCAATGGTCATGCTTCTTGTGCCACTTGTGTGTGCCTCGTTTATGCTGCCCAAGGAGGCTGTGGCGACTCCCACAACTATGGGTGACGCTACGGTGGATGGTGTGAGTCCTAAGATGCGTAAGACGGTGCTCTATGTAGGCCTTGGCTCGTTGGCGTTGGTGCCTGTGTTGCAGACGCTTATACAGCTTCCGCCTTTCATGGGTGTACTACTTGGTTTGGTGGCATTGTGGGCAATTACCGATCGTAAGTATGCCGACTCGGAGGATGAGGCAATGCAGAATCTGCGTGTACATCGTGCCTTTGCGCGTGTGGATGTGAGCACGGTATTCTTCTTCCTCGGCATCTTGATGTCTGTACAGGCGCTCATCGTTACGGGCGAGCTTGGCATCCTGGCCAACTTCCTTAGCGATACCTTTGCTAATGAGAATATGATTGCTATAGTTCTTGGTTTGCTGTCATCGTTCCTCGACAACGTGGCACTCGTATCGGCTACGATGGGTATGTATCCTCTTGCAGATGTTGGTGTTTTTGCTGCAGATAGTTCGTTCTGGACGCTTATGGCCTACTGCGCTGTATGCGGTGGTAGCATCCTTATCATCGGCTCGGCAGCGGGTGTTACGGTCATGGGTATGGAGAAGATATCGTTTGGCTACTATCTCAAGCGCTTCACCCCCATTGTGCTCCTGGGTTTCTTCGCTGGCGTGTTGGTATATTCGTTGCTGTTCTAAGGGCATTACGATAAACAGAAAGAGGTTGTCCACTCGGACAACCTCTTTCTGTTTATCGTAATGATGCTATCACCTATGCCTCCTTGTCAATCTTCGACTTGGCATAGTCGAGCGTTACGCGAAACTCCTTCTCCTCGCCCTCGGGCATATCGAACATGACATCCATCATTATGGCCTCGCATATAGAGCGCAGACCACGTGCTCCGAGCTTGAACTCGATGGCCTTGTCTACGATGTAGTCGAGCACCTCGCTGTCAAACGTAAGCTTGATATCATCCAGAGCCATGAGCGTCTCATATTGGCGTATGATAGAGTTCTTTGGCTCGGTGAGAATTGAGCGTAGTGCCTCGCGCTCCAAGGGCTCCATGTAGGTGAGCACGGGCAGACGGCCTATAAGCTCGGGGATAAGACCAAATGAGCGCAAGTCCTGGGGCTGTATGTAGCCCATAATATTCTGCTCGTTGATACGCTTTGTGGTCTGTACTCCATAGCCTATGGCGTTAGTATTCAGACGCATGGCAATCTTCTTCTCGATACCATCAAAGGCACCACCGCAGATGAACAATATGTTCGAGGTGTCAACCTGGATATACTTCTGGTCGGGATGCTTGCGTCCTCCCTGTGGGGGCACATTCACGACCGTACCCTCGAGGATTTTCAGCAGCGCCTGTTGTACACCCTCGCCCGACACGTCGCGCGTAATCGAGGGGTTGTCACCCTTGCGTGCTATCTTGTCTATCTCGTCGATAAAGATGATGCCGCGCTCGGCAGCCTCGACGTCGTAGTCGGCAGCCTGTAGTAGGCGCGAGAGGATGCTCTCAACATCCTCGCCTACGTATCCTGCCTGCGTGAGGGCTGTGGCATCGACGATAGAGAAGGGCACGTGCAGCAGACGGGCTATGGTACGCGCCATAAGCGTCTTACCCGTACCTGTGGGGCCAACAAGCACGATGTTCGACTTGTCGAGCTCTACATCCTCGGTCTTACCCTTGGCCAGCAGCCTCTTATAGTGGTTGTACACTGCTACAGACATATATCTCTTTGCGGCATCCTGGCCAATTACGTAGTCGTCGAGGAAGCTCTTGATACGGTCGGGGCGCATAAGGTCGTCCTTGGTCAATGGCTTAAACTTCGAGGCCATCTTGCCCCCCCTCGACTTTGTGTGATTAGCCTCTGCCACGATGCCATGCTCCATGAGGAGCTCATAGCCGTGCTCCACGCATGAGGAGCATATCGACGAGCCATCAGCGCCGTTGAACATCAAAGGCACCTCCTCGGCTGAGGCGCCGCAGAACGAGCAGCTGCCACCCTTATGGTCTGTTGTTTTACGTGATTTCTGTGTCATGTTAACCTCTCTTTGTGAGTACGTTATCAATGAGGCCATACTCTACAGCCTCGGCAGCTGTGAGCCAGTAGTCGCGGTCGGCGTCGGCCTCGATTTTCGCCATGTCCACACCCGAGTGCAAGGCGAGTATCTCGTATAGTTCGCGCTTAGTCTTGGCAATCTCGCGTGCCGTAATCTCTATATCCGAGGCCTGACCCTGAACGCCACCCAGTGGCTGGTGTATCATCACGCGCGAGTGGGGCAGTGCTGAGCGCTTGCCCGTAGCTCCAGCCGTGAGGAGCACAGCTCCCATTGAGGCGGCCATACCTGCGCATGTTGTCGCCACATCGGGTCTTACGAGCTGCATGGTATCGTAGATACCCAGACCCGCTGTCACAGAGCCGCCAGGCGAGTTGATATAAAGCTGAATATCCTTATCGGCAGCCACCGACTCCAGGAATAGCAGCTGCGCCTGGATGATGTTGGCAGCATCGTCGTAGATGGGTGCGCCGAGGAAGATGATACGATCCATCATCAGGCGCGAGAATACATCCATCGCTGCGACGTTAAGTTGGCGCTCCTCGATGATCGTGGGCGACACGTAGTTTGTCATGTCGCGACGGTAGTCATGCATCGTCATCGAGTTAATGCCGCAGTGTAGGCGGGCAAATTTATCAAATTCGTTCATAGTATTGTCTCTTTAATTATGTACGCGCGTGTGCGTAGCGCGCACGCGTGGCGTCTATACGACGATTCCCGGGCACCGAAGCTCGGGAATCGCTATTATCGTGGGAGCAATCGCGGGTGTGTGTATACCCTTGATCTCCTCCCAGCCTATTGTTATGCTAACTCCTCGGCGAGCTTAGCGAAGTCGGCAGCAGATACGGCCTTCTCCGTAACCTTAACCTTGCCGCGGAGATACTCAACAACCTTCTCCTCGTATAGTTTCTCGTAGATCTTCTGCAACTGCTCCTTGTTGTCCATGATCTGCTTAGCGAAGTTCTCGAGCATATCCTCGGGAGCTGAGGGCATACCGTACTGTGCGAACTGCATCTGTGCGAATGACATAGCCTCAGCCTTAGCCTCCTCAGCCGAAACCTTCAACTCACCCTCAGTGATGAAGTGCTTCTGCAAGTAGTTCCATGTGAACATCTTGATGAATGCGGGGAAGTCCTTCTCGATCTCCTCACGTGAGAACTTACCCTCGTTGATAACATACAACCAACGCTTCAAGAACTCCTCGGGCATCTG
>JAFUPR010000097.1 GCA_017481145.1 Alistipes sp.
AGGCTGAGGCTGAGGCTCGCTTCAATAAGTGGGCTGAGAGCAAGCAGGGCAAGATCGATGCTAAGGCTAACAAGCTCGTATCGGATGCCAACGCTGCTAAGAAGGCTCAGCTTGCTGCCGAGACTAAGGTTAAGGAGGAGCGCGCTGCTGCCATCGCTGAGAAGAAGGCTGCTGAGGCTGCCGCTGCTGCTGAGGCCGCTGCCGAGGCTGCTGCTGAGGCTGCTGCTGAGGCCGCTGAGGCTCCCGCAGAGGAGACTGCCGAGGCTTAATCTCCTGGGTGCAATGATCGCCGTGGGACGCATAGGCCGACTATTCGGCACCGATGGCGGCGTGATGATCACGCTCTACGCCAACTTCCCCGACGATTACCAAAACGAGGAACCGCTGTTCGTCATAATAGACGAGCTCGCGGTTCCTCTATTTTGTAACTCCTTCGAGCGTCGTGGCAAGGCGGGGGCTGTGGTTCACTTCGACGACATAGACACCGAACGCCGTGCCGAGGAGTATCTTGTTGGCCGCGAGATATTCATCGAGGAGGAGGATGACGAGGAGGATGACGAATTCTACATGGAGGATCTCATCGGCTTTGAGGCCATAGTCGATGGCCACCGTGGCGAGATTAGCGACTACTACGACAGCGAGGCTAACCCACTATTCGAGATAACGATAGATGGCCGTGACCACCTCGTGCCCGCCGCTGAGGAGTTCATCGCGGGCATAGACTTCGAGGGACGCACGATAAAGTTCGTACTGCCCAGCGGGCTGCTTGAGTTGTAGTGTGAGTAGGGAGTGACTAAAAAAAGTAATTTAGTCGCTCCCTATTGCCTTAGAGGTTGAATAAAAAGATGTAGTTTTAGGCATGCGAAGCCCGAAAAAGCGGAGTTTACTCAGCGTAAATGAGCATTTTGAGGGCGAGCAAAACGACAAAATACACTTTTTATTCAGCCTCTTGAAGAACTAAAAAGTAGTCACTGCCCTAACCGAACTATCAACGCCCGTCTTAAGGTTGGCGCTCTTCTGTCCATTGAGCATGCGTACGCTCCACACAGCATAGGCGGGAGACTGGCGGTCGCTCTCCTGGGGACCATCGTACTCGGTAGACGAGACATGCCAGTGGCTCGATATCTTATTGCCTCCATGTGCCGTGAGCGTGGGGTTTATCTTCGACCTTACATTGTATATAAGCACAAGCTCGTTGAGCGCAGGGAGATACCAGCCCTCACCACGATCCAAACACCAGCTCGCAGCAGGGAAGTTAGCAATGCCCGCCTTGCGGCACAACTCCGTATTGGCAAGTCCGCTCTTAGCATCCGAAGCACCAAGCGCTCTACCCAGCTCATTAAAGCCCTGAGTACACCAGCGCTTCTGCGTCACCTCACGCATGCTGATAATCTTACCATTACGGCCACCATTGCGCACCTCGATGACAACACCCTCCTTGCCGTCGACATTATAGTAGTCGCCTACCTTATACACACCATCGCGGCCTAAGCCCTCAGCAAGCATCTGCTCGATACGCTGAGCCTCAAGCTCCTCAGCAGAGGGAGCCTTGGCGGGCTCGGGCTGTGGCTCGGGGGTGGTGGCGGGGCGTGCCTCGGCCGCAGCTGTGGGCGTAGGCTCGGTCTGAGGCGCAGCCTTAGACGCAGTCTTGTTTGTCTCGACGGCATTGTCTAAATTTTTAGTGCGTGATGTCGTCTCCTTAGCTACGACTGGGGTTGTTGCACCGACCTTAGCATCCGTCTGCGGTGCAGGCGCGGGGGTAGCTACAGTCTCAGATGGTGTAGGCTCAGCAAAATCGCACGCAGCAACGCTATCGTCAACGATAATCTCCTCAACGGCAGGCTCGGCAGCTATGGGCGACGTTGCCGTAGGCTCGGTGGCAGAAGGCTGCATAAAGAGGTATGCTGCGGCAGCACCCGCAACGAGCAAGAGGAGAAGTATCACAATCCACACCTTACTGCGCTTCTTAGGCGTAGCAGCGGCATCCTTGCGCGGCGTCGTAGGATTGGCCTTAACCCCCTCGCGCACGGGAGGCGCACCATACATCACGGGGGCACCGCCCATGTCTATATTCGTAGATGCACCGAGCGAGTCGGTTGCCCGAGCCGAGCCGAGGATGAGCATAAACTCCTCAACATTGGCGGGACGATCCTTACGGCGATACTGCATAGCCTTCTCGATAGCCGCACGCATAGACTCCGAAATATCGGAGCGCAGCGCAGGGAAACCATTCTCGTCGATATCGCGAGCACGCGGAGGACGACGACCCTCAATCATGGCAAAGAGCGTAGCACCCATAGAGTAGATGTCGGACTGTGGCGAGAACTCACGAACACCGCCATTGTCGTACTGCTCGATAGGAGCATAGCCGTCGCTATGGCCTCCGAGCGTATTCGTCGTCTCCGAACCACTATCCTTGTCGTAGTGCTTCGATAGACCAAAGTCGATAAGTATCACGCGCTTATCCTTCGCCGAGAGCATTATATTCTGTGGCTTGACATCCAAGTGCAGTAGATTGCGAGCATGGATATATCCCAAGGCGTCGGCCACATGACCTATATACTCACGCGCCGTGGCCTCATCCAAGCGTCCCTTAGATTTGATGATGTCGTAGAGCGACTCGCCCTCGACATACTCCATGGCGTAGTATGCCGTGCCATTCTCCTCGAAGAGGTCAAAGATGCCGACGATGTTGGGGTGCGTGAGCGAGGCGATGGCTCGTGCCTCCTTCAAGAATTTGACCTTGAACTGCTCCATCATCTCACGGAAGCTCTCAGCCACGGGCGACGCCATCTGTGTGTCCACATCGCGACGGTAGTAGTCCTTAGGGAAGAACTCCTTGATGCACACCTTACGGTTGATAAGCACCTGCTCGGCAAGATAGGTTATGCCAAAGCCTCCCTGTCCGAGGACAGAGATTATGCGGTAACTGGAATTTTTAAGCGTCGTACCTGGACGCAACTCTGCTGGGTTAATATCTATCTTTGTCTCCATAGTATCACAAAGATAGTACATTTTTTTCTGTTTTCAACTTTTTGTGTTACCTTTGTGTAAGTTTATTTATACTTTTTTACGAATTATGACACTCAAACAAGGATCTTTATTGCAGGCGGGCAAGTATGAAGTACGCTCCGTCCTCGGACAGGGAGGCTTTGGCATAACCTACCTTGCCGAGCATACCATGATGAGTAAGTTGGTCTGCATTAAGGAGTTCTTTCCCAAGGAGTATTACAATCGTGACGACGACTCGCAACACGTATCTCTCGGCTCAAACGGCAGCGCCCAACTGATGGAGGCCTACCGCAAGAAGTTTATGAAGGAGGCACGCACCATCGCACGCCTCGAGCATCCCAACGTCATAGCTATATACGACGTCTTTGAGGAGAATGGCACGGCATACTACGTTATGGAGTATATCGAGGGTGAGTCGCTACAGAGCGTCATCGACCGTCAGGGAGCACTCAACGAGAATATAGCTAAGCAACTCATACGCTCGGTGTGCGAGGCGCTGAGGTATATCCACGGCCTCAACCTCCTACACCTCGACATCAAGCCCGCAAACATCATGCTCCGCAAGTCCGACAGCCGCATCACGCTCATCGACTTCGGCTTAGCTAAGCAGTACGACAGTGAGGGCAATCAGACGAGCTCTACGCCTGTAGGCATAAGTCATGGTTTTGCCCCCATCGAGCAGTATGAGGCCGACAGCAGCAACTCCTTCACCCCCGCTACCGACATCTACGCCCTCGGAGCTACGCTCTACTCGTTGGTCACAGGCATGCGTCCACCCAAGGCCAGCTACGTGATGGAGGAGGGCATGAATGGCTCTACGGAGCATCTGTCGCCCGAGATTAAGCGTACGATACGCGGCGCCATGCAACATACGCGCAGAGCACGACCACAGAGCATCGATGCCTTCTTGCGTCTACTCGACACTAACGACGAAACCATAGTTAAGCCTACACCTACACCCTCACCGTCGAAGCCTACGCCTAACGCTCCTAAGCCCGCGGCCAAGAGCGGAGGCATCAGCAAGGGATGGAAGGTGGCAGCGATAATCTTTGGCATCATCACCTTCCTCTTCATCCTACTTATCGTCTTAGGTGCAACATCAGACGAGGTGGAGTTCGATGGCTCGAATGGTGCTTATATCGACGAGCTTACGGAGTATGCCTTTGCCGAGGAGGAGAATATAGGCGACAACATGTATATTGTCGACGCCTACCGCGATGGTAATATCTATAGCATAGATATAGTAATGGCGGATGAGGATATAACAGATTATAGTGAGGCCGAGCTAAAGCTATACAAAACTGGCATATCGAGTCCGTCGACAATAGACGACGTTGCTAAGTCGTTGGCTGGGGGCATGGAGGAGGATATACTTATGAAGGAGCTGCTTACACACGGCTATACCATCGAGTACAACTACTACGACTATGATGGTAACTATATGGGTACAGCAACAATAACTCCCGCAGATTACTCGAAATATTTATAAATAAGGCACAATGGAAGAATTTACATCAAACTACAAACGTGAGGACATATACAACCAGCAGAAGATCGACGAACTTATGGTTCACTACCGCGAGATTCTGCGCCTTTTAGGTGAGGATCCCGACCGCGAGGGGCTTATCAAGACACCTGAGCGTGTGGCTAAGGCCATGTCGTTCATCACCAAGGGTTACGCGCAAGACCCCATCGCCATACTTCGCTCGGCGATGTTCAAGGAGGAGTATCAGCAGATGGTCTTGGTCAAGGACATCGAGCTCTTCTCGGTATGCGAGCACCACATGTTACCCTTCATCGGCAAGGCTCACGTCGCCTATATTCCGAATGGCTATATCACGGGTCTGTCGAAGATTGCACGCATTGTGGAGTGTTTTGCCCGCCGCCTACAGGTGCAAGAGCGCCTCACGGTGCAGATACGTGACAGCATACAGCAGGCCTTGAATCCTATAGGCGTAGCCGTTGTTATCGAGGCAAGCCATACATGCATGCAGATGCGTGGTGTGGAGAAACAGCGCTCGGTAACTACTACATCGGCATTTACAGGCATCTTCCTATCTGATCCCCGCACGCGCGATGAGTTTATGCAGTTGATAAAATAGGATTTATGACGCAAGAGGAGTTTCAAAATAGGTATATCTACGACCCACAGCGCGACTGCTTAGGACGTGGAGGTTTCGGCTCGGTTTACCGCGCCCATGACACGTTGCGCGGTCGCGATGTGGCAATCAAAATCTCGGAGGTAAGCCAGGAGAATCTACGCCTGAAGCATGAGGTGGAGATTGCCAAGAGCCTACCCGAGCACCGCAACATTGCCCACTACGAGCAGTGCTATACGCTATCGTCATTCTCGGGCGTTTTCGACGTCGCCGTCATGCAGTATTACGAGGCGGGTAGCCTCGAGCAGATACTTCAAAACAAGAGGCTCGATATAGACCAGCGTATTGATATACTCACACAACTCCTCGATGGCATCGCCTACCTACACTCTCACAATATCATCCATCGTGACCTCAAGCCACAAAATATCCTGGTGGATATGTATCGAGGCAAGATAACTATTAAGATTACCGACTTCGGCATTTCTAAGCAGATGGAGGATATCAACCGCTCGCTCGTATCCAACTCGCTCGTAGGTGTAGGTACGCTGTCGTATGCCTCGCCCGAGCAGCTTGCCGAGCGTAGTATACGCCGCAATACCGACCTGTGGAGCTTTGGCATCATAGCTTTTCGCATGATGACGGGCGAGCTACCATTCACGTGTGGCAACTTCTCGCCCAAGAGCGAGCAAGGACGCAGTGAGCTTATGCGCCAAATCAACGGAGGCAACCTCCCAGCATCCATCGCAAACGTACCATCACCCTGGCGCGAACTTATTGAGCGCTGCATCACAGTCGACAACAAGAAGCGCCCACAGTCTGCCGAGGAGTGCATCGCCTTACTGGTGTCGAATGCCGAGCATAATGGTGATGATGAGACACACTTTGAAGATGTGATAATTCCCGAAAAGCCTGAGAAGCCTGAGCAACCAAAGAAGAGCATCGAGCATCATGAGCCCATACAGCCAAAAGAGACTCAGATTAACACTTCGAATCCTTTTGCAGTACGCGATAAATTTGATAAGGCTATACGCATAGCATACGTCATATTCGCAATTATGATGTTTATTGGCCTGTGTAATTATATGTATGACTTAAGCACGGGTGTTTACGGCAGCGTAACCGATACATATGTTATATTTAATATTGCGTACTCGGCGCTATGCGTATGTACATATATGTTAGTGCCGTACCTTACATTCAAGGTACGACGTACAGCCATATATGCCCATATCCTGGCTCTTTATGTTGGCATAATATATTTGGATGCGGAGGAAAGTGTGATGTTTTGGGCAGGCATACTAATGATATTGGCATCTATAGCAGCATTAATCAAGGGATTTATCGTAAAGTCGCAAACATCTAATAATAGGTAGAGTTATGGAGGCTAATATATTGATATTTTGCGCATGCAACTTAATATACGTGATATTTGTTATATTATTCATTGTGCGACAAAGGCGTTCACGTAATGATAACGAGGTTGAGGCTAAGCGATGGAATTATAGGCTTGGTAGCTTTAGCCGTTTAACATATCTAATGATAATACCGATATATCTCATACATCCCCTTCATGCTATTCAGATATATCAAGGTCATGGATTTGATTATGACATATTATATTTATTCTTGCCTCTATTCATAATGTTGATAGTCAACATCATGGCACATCGAGAGCAAAATATTAACATTCAGCTACACTCCATAGTTCTTGCACTATGTTCAATCTCATTTCTTATGACAATGGCCAGCATAATGGATGGTTTCCTTATAACTTCAGATCTATGGTTTGCACTGTATGTTATAGTTGCATGCTCGCTATTTAGCACAGCCGCCTACGCCTTCTTAGCATGGATTGTGGCACTATCACATCGTAACGACAAGTAAGATATGCGCATAGTTGTTGGACTCTCGGGAGGCGTAGATTCGTCGGTGGCAGCATACCTCCTTAAGCAGCAGGGACATGAGGTCATCGGACTCTTTATGCGCAACTGGCACGACACCACAGGAACACTCGAGGGCGACTGCCCGTGGTATGACGACCAGGTATTTGCTGAGCTTGTAGCCAAGCGCTTAGATATAGAGTTTCACTACGTCGACCTCTCGGAGGAGTATCGCAAGCGCGTGGTGGACTATATGTTTGCCGAGTACGAGGCTGGGCGCACACCCAACCCCGACGTGTTGTGCAACCGCGAGATAAAGTTCGACGTGTTCCTCAAGGAGGCGTTGAAGCTTGGCGCCGAGCGTGTAGCCACGGGACACTACTGTAGGCGCGAGGAGTGGGTTGACAACGAGGGCATTACGCACTACAAATTATTGGCTGGCAGCGACCCTAACAAGGATCAAAGCTACTTCCTCTGCCAGCTAACCGAGGAGCAGCTACGCTATGCCATGTTCCCAATAGGTCATCTGCTCAAGCCCGAGGTGCGACGTATTGCCGAGGAACAACGCTTAGCTACCGCCAAGCGTAAGGATTCGCAGGGTATATGTTTCGTTGGCAAGGTAGATTTGCCCATCTTCCTACAGCAAAAACTCAAAGCCAAGGAGGGTAATGTTCACGAGATACTACCCCACTCGCCACGCTTCGTGCGTAACGTGGCAGAGGATGACTACAAGGCGCTTGCAGAGCCATACCGCATGACCATACGCGACGGCAAGAAGATAGGTACACATCAGGGTGCGCACTTTTACACCATAGGTCAGCGCAAAGGTTTAGGCATTGGTGGCAGGAAAGAGTCGTTATTTGTCCTCGGCACCGACATCGAGGCTAATGCCATCTTCGTAGGCGAAGGCGACAGCCATCCAGGATTATACCGCAAGGCGCTGAGAATAAACCCCGAGGATGTACACTGGATCAACAGATGCGATACTATGCGTGCGGGTGAGCGCCGCCGATATATGGTTCGCATACGCTATCGCCAACCGTTACAAGGCGCCGAGCTCATAATGGATGACGATGGTCTCTACATACTCTTCGACGAGCCGCAGCGCGGCATCACGGCAGGACAGTTTGCTACGTGGTACGATGGTGAGGTACTGGTAGGCAGTGGTGTTATATGCAAATAAAGGTAATGATGCAAAAAGTGGCGCTTTTTGACATCTAAATTAAGGGCGAGAGATGCAGAATTTCTCGCCCTATTTTTTCGCAGCTTTCCCCTCGTTACTTTGAAGAAAAAGATACCACTTGACAAAGTCCTTAAAATGCTC
>JAFUPR010000098.1 GCA_017481145.1 Alistipes sp.
ATTTTCCCAGAAAATTAGGCAGCGAGTGCGTAATTGTTATTGCCATTTATAGCTTGAGCGTTCAGTTTAACGAGACCCCACACAAGGCTCGACGTGCTTACAATCGAATTCTACCTGCTGTCAAAACCGGTCACCCCCTTCGGAAGGTGGCGAACATGCTCTTTATTGGCTTCTAATGAGCTTTTTCGGCTGCTTATTGTTTTTTACTCTTGAAATAGCTCGCTATTAACTTCAAGTAAAAAAGCGCAATCAGTTCGAAACAACTCACCTTATAACCTCACCAAAGAGCATGTTCGACACCATCTTTGATGATTAAGCCATAAAGTTTTCACAACGATAAACTATCGAGTGGCATCTGTGGCAATGCAAATGCGTGGCAAAAGTAGTATTTTTTTGCGAAAGAAAAAAATAATTCATACATTTGCATAAAATAAAAGGATATGAGTAGAGAGAGAGTTATCGTATTAAAAGACGTATCAATATATCATGGCGACAGTAGCCGTAGCCGCCGCAATGAGCGCGACCTTGTGCTCTCGGGCGTAAATCTCGAGATATGCGAAGGCGAACTCGTCTACTTCATTGGGCGTGTAGGCTCGGGTAAGAGTTCACTGTTCAAGACCCTCTATGCTGAGGTGGAGCTTACAGAGGGTGAGGGCATCGTCGTAGGCTTCGACCTACGCAAGCTACGCCACAAGCAGATTCCCTACCTACGTCGCTCTATGGGCATCGTATTTCAAGACTTCCAACTTCTGACTGACCGCAATGTATTTCTCAACCTCTACGATGTGATGCGCGCTACGGGGTGGCATAATGAGGAGGATATACGCCGCCGTATCGACGAAGTACTCAACCTCGTAGGCTTAGAGCACAAGAGCTACAAGATGCCCTTTGAGCTTTCGGGCGGTGAGCAACAGCGCCTAACCATAGCACGTGCGCTGATAAACAACCCTCGCCTACTACTTGCCGACGAGCCCACAGGCAACCTCGACCCTGTCACAGCCGAGGGCATCATGGAGATATTTAAGCGTGTAGCCGAGAGTGGCTGCGCTGTGGTGATGTCGACGCACAATATATCGCTTATTGAGCAGTACCCATCACGCACAATACTCTTCGCTCAGGGGCACATAGCGGAGGTAGATGTCGACACCATCATCGGCAAATAGGAGACCTATTACCTATTTATTATATAATCCGTAGACCCTCATCCTATCCCTTGGTGGCGATGTCTGACTACGGGAGGAGGGCACATCTTTAGCCTCACCAAATGGCATCTCGGCAATGAGCTGCCATTTGTCGTTTATAGACCATCGCTTAGCTACACTCTCATCGATAAGTGGGTTGTAGTGTTGCAGCGATGCACCATACCCCATATCTTCGAGCGCCGTCCAGATGGCAAACTGGTGCATTCCTGAGCACTGCTCCGACCATGCATCTACCTTATCGGCATATAGCGGATAATTGCGCTTTAGCATCTCAAGCGTTGATGTATCCTCATAGAATAGCAGAGTCCCTCGTCCCGAGCGGAAGGCCTCGTTTATACGTCTATGCGTAGCCTCGAACTTATCAGCAGGAACTATATCCCGCAACTCCTCAATAACGATATCCCATAGTGCCCGATGCTCCTCACCAAAGAGTATTACGATGCGTGCCGACTGAACATTGAATGGAGATGGTAGCGTTGCCAACATGCTATCAACAAGTTCCACAACACTATTGTCGTCAATAGTGACACTCTCGCCAAGCTTATAGTAGCTGCGGCGCTTAGCCACAGCCTCAAGAAAAGTACGACCCATAAAAAGTTTGTTTTTACGGGTCGTACTACAATATCGATACCAAACTTAGTATATTAGTATAGCTTAATATACTCGTAGGTGTTACCTACAGCTTTTAGGTAGCGCTCAAACTCCTCTCGGCTGATGACCACCGTAAAGCGATTATCATTGGGATGAAAACTCAAAGCGGACTGTTGATGCAATGTCTCGTCAAGAAATAGATGCACATGATTCTCCACATCGTTTATAAGTCCGAAGGGCGACACCGATCCTGGCGATAGGCCTAACCACTTCATCATGCGCTCGGGGGATGCGAACGACAACTTACCCTGGTGGAGTATATGCTCAAGGTCGTGAATAGCCATCGACTGTTCCGAGTCGAACACCACTAAATAGTGGCGGTTACCCTTGTGGTTACGAAAAAAGAGGTTTTTGCAATGCTTCGACCCATCCTTACGCCAATACTCACGCGCAATCTCTATTGTCGGTGCCTCGGGATGTTCGTACCACGAATACTCTATGCCATGCTCATTGAGCCACTGAAAAACTCTATTACGTCGTTCCATAATACTATTTTATACTAAAAGAAGCGAAGACAAAGGTATAAAAATTATCTTATTTCTTGTTGCACAACTCGGAGAAAAAACATATCTTTGTGACAACTAACTGAAAAAAATTTATAACACGAGCGTTCTATATGGCTTTCATCAACTGTCACAATTGCAACGAGCGCATCTCGGATGTTCAGGATGAGTGTCCACATTGCGGTCATCCGCTACACGCCAACACCGAGCGCCCATCGCGTGCCTCAAACATCGGCTACGGATTGTTTTATATAGTCATGTCCTTCGTTTTGGGCGCGGCAGCATACAACTATAAAGACTCCATCGATATCATCACATCCTTTCTACGCGAGGTTGAGCCATTTATCGGTTTAGACAACCGCGTCACGGGTTTTATGGTGCTATCCTATGGTGTCATGGCTCTCACAGTAATAAGCTTTCTATCGGGTATTATCTCGATACTTAAGTCTGCAAGGGCAGCACACATCATCGTCTTTATCTCGGCAGCGACGTTCCTCTGCATGGCACTCTTTATCAACGATGGCGACTTCTTCTCTATCGATGATGACCGCTTCGTGCCACATAGTGCCATACGCGCAACAATATGTCTACACTTAGCCCTATGGCCTACGCTTGCCATAGCTACACTCAACACCCTATCGGCACTATCAACTTTAAAGAACAGATAATAAAACCTATAATATCATGAATGTAGATATCGTAAAAACTAAATTCGAGGAGAAGTTTTCTTCTAAGTATGAGCTCTTTTGCTCTCCTGGTCGTATCAACCTTATTGGCGAGCATACCGATTATAATGGTGGCTTCGTATTCCCAGGTGCAATAGATAAAGGTATGGTTGCTGCCATCCATCCTAATGGCACAGATAAGGTTCGTGCCTATGCTGTCGACCTCGACGCTTACACGGAGTTCGGACTTAAGGAGGAGGATGCCCCCGCTGAGAGCTGGGCACGCTACATCTTCGGTGTATGTCGCGAGATAGAGAAGCGTGGCGGTAAGGTTGCAGGCTTCGACACAGCCTTCTCGGGAGACGTACCCCTCGGTGCTGGCATGAGCTCTTCAGCAGCATTAGAGTCTACATTTGCCAACGCTCTCAACGAGCTCTTCTCACTCGGCATTGACCGCTTCGAATTGGCACGCATAGGTCAATCTACCGAGCACAACTATTGCGGTGTTAAGTGCGGCATCATGGATCAGTTCGCCTCGGTCTTTGGTAAGGCTGGACATCTTATGCGTCTGGACTGCCGTTCTATGGAGTTTGAGTACTTCCCCTTCAACCCCGATGCTCACGGCTACAAACTCGTACTTTTAGACTCTGTCGTTAAGCACGAGCTTGTAGGCTCGCCATACAACGACCGCCGTGCCTCATGCGAGAGAGTTGCCGCAACACTCGGCGGTGAGTTCCTGCGCGGTGCCACGATGGAGCAACTCGATGCTATCAAGGATAAAATCTCGGAGGAGGACTACAAACGTGCGCGCTACGTTATCGGCGAGGAGCAGCGTGTGCTCGACGTGTGCGATGCCCTCAAGCGCAACGACTATGAGACGGTAGGTAAGCGTATGTACCAAACACACTGGGGCATGTCGAAGGATTATGAGGTGTCGTGCGAGGAACTTGACTTCTTAGCTACCATCGCCGAGGAGTGTGGTGTTACAGGCTCACGTATCATGGGTGGCGGCTTTGGTGGCTGCACCATCAACCTCGTTAAGGTAGAGCTCTACGACAACTTTATCACTACAGCCAAGGCACGCTTCAATGAGAAGTATGGCCACGAGCCAAAGGTCTATGCAGTAATCATCTCTGACGGTGCTCGCAGGTTATAATATCCAACCCAACTATAAGCAATGCTTATATTGATATAAAATAATAGAATCAAAAAGCTATTGCAAATAGTAAAATAACATATATCTTTGCAGCAGGAAAAGACAGAAAACAATAAACCTATAAAACTTAAAAGAGTATGAAAGATTTGAAAGGAACTAAGACCGAGAAGAACTTGTGGGAGGCTTTTGCTGGTGAGTCGCAGGCACGCAACAAGTATACATATTTCGCATCTAAGGCAAAGAAGGATGGCTACGTACAGATAGCTAAGATCTTCGAGGAGACAGCCGCCAACGAGAAGGAGCATGCCGAGATTTGGTTCAAGCTACTCCAGGGTATCGGCTCAACAGCTGAGAACCTCAAGGCTGCTGCCGAGGGCGAGAACTACGAGTGGACAGACATGTATGCCGAGATGGCCAAGGATGCTCGCGAGGAGGGCTTCGACCACATCGCATTCCTCTTCGACGAGGTTGGCAAGATTGAGAGAGAGCACGAGGAGCGCTACCGCAAGCTATTGGCTAATGTTGAGGGTGGCTTGGTATTCTCACGCGACGGTGATATGATCTGGCAGTGCTCAAACTGCGGCCACATCCACGTAGGCCAGAAGGCTCCTGAGGTATGCCCCGTATGTGTTCACCCACAGGCATACTTCCAGATTAAGGCTGAGAACTATTAGTAGATTTTTCCGCATTAATAACCTTCAAGGGGCTGACTAAATTCACTTTTGGCCAGCCCCTTGCATATAGATAGACAAACAATGACAACAACGCTGATAATACTCGCTCCACTTGCGGGCACAATCATAGGTGCTGCTACGGTACTCTTTGCGCGTCGTAGCGTATCACTGCGTGTCCAAAATGCACTCTTGGGCTTCGCTGCGGGCGTCATGGTCGCAGCATCGGTGTGGTCATTGATTATCCCCGCCATTGACCTATCCGAGGGCATGGGACGTATGAGCTGGTTGCCCGCGGCCACGGGTATCATCCTTGGCATGCTCTTCCTCCTTGGCCTCGACAGTCTTATACCTCACCAGCACCCCACCTCCGAGACGCGCGAGGGTATGCCGTCGTCGCTCGGCAAGCGCCAGATGTTGATGCTCGCAGTCACGCTGCATAACATTCCCGAGGGTATGGCCGTGGGCGCAGTAGTAGCAGGAGCACTTACGGGCGATGCAGGAATATCGTTAGCTGCCGCCACGGCATTAGCTATCGGCATGGCTATCCAGAATATACCCGAGGGTGCAATAATATCGCTTCCTCTGCGTGCTGACGGGGCCTCGCGTAGCAAGGCCTTTGGCTATGGCGCACTATCGGGCATCGTTGAGCCTCTGTCGGCACTGGTGATGATACTACTCTTTGAGCACATATCTCCCGTTCTACCCTACCTATTAGCCTTTTCGGCAGGTGCGATGCTTTATGTCGTTGTCGAGGAACTTATCCCCGAGACTCAGCAAGGCAAACACTCAGACATCGGCACCATAGCCTTTGCCATAGGGTTCGTCATCATGATGATTCTCGACGTCGCACTGGGTGCATAACGACTATTATTGCGAAATAAATCTACTCGAAAGCATAGTGGTATTGTTTATTCGGCCAAAAATGTCTACTTTTGTGGCTGTTTAAGAAAAAGACTACTACTATGCTTAACAAACTCTTTGGACTCGATCCCTCGAAGACAACGGTGCGCACCGAAC
Organism: Alistipes sp.; assembly: GCA_017481145.1. GTDB lineage: Bacteria > Bacteroidota > Bacteroidia > Bacteroidales > Rikenellaceae > Alistipes. The sequence goes on from JAFUPR010000098.1 coordinate 5,869, forward strand.
TCCTGGCTGGTATCACCACATTCCTTACGATGTCATACATTCTCGCCGTCAACCCTGCGATGTTTGCGGAGCTTGATGGCATGCCCGCAGGGTCGGTGTTTACATCTACGGCCATTGCCGCTATTGTTGGCTGCCTTGTGATGGCCCTATGGGGTAAACTACCCTTCGGTCTTGCACCAGGCATGGGTCTTAATGCTTTCTTTGTATATACCGTATGTCTCGGCATGGACTACTCATGGCAATTTGCCCTAACAGCTGTCTTTATCGAGGGTATTCTATTTATCCTCATGACAATCACGAACATACGCGAGGCCATAGTAAATGCCATACCCGCCAATCTACGATATGCCATAGGCGCTGGTATAGGTCTTTTCATCGCATTCATAGGCATGCAGAATGGAGGTATTATCGTCGACGATAATGCCACGCTCGTGTCATTAGCCGACGTCACTAAGGGCTCGGCACTGCTGTCGCTCATCGGCCTACTTATCACTGGCTACCTCTATGCTCGTAATGTACGTGGCGCAATGCTCATAGGTATCCTCCTTACCACGATAATTGGCATACCCATGGGCATCACGCAATTTAAGGGCGTACTCTCCACTCCGTCATCCATAGCCCCGCTATTCTGTCAGTTTGAGTGGGATCACCTATTCACTCTTGACATGGTAGTAGTGGTCTTCACCTTCCTATTTATCGACATGTTTGATACTGTAGGTACGCTTATCGGCGTGTGTACCAAGGCAAATATGATTGACAAGGATGGTCGTATTCCCCGCCTTAAGGAGGCATTTATGGCAGATGCCATCGCTACGACCGTGGGTGCTATGATTGGCACATCAACAACGACGACATACGTCGAGAGCGCCTCGGGAGTATCTCAGGGTGGCCGCTCGGGTCTCACGGCCTTTACCGTGGCTTGCTGCTTTGCCATAACGCTCTTCTTCTCGCCGCTATTCCTGTCGATACCAGCAGCTGCTACAGCCCCCGTACTTGTGATTGTTGGTCTGTTGATGCTCGAACCTATACGCAACATCGACTTTAGCGACTACACCGAGTCGATACCGTCGTTCGTCTGCATCGTGACAATGCCCTTTGCGTACTCAATATCGGATGGCATCTTATTGGGCATGATTTCGTACGTATTGCTTAACTTCATAAGTGGCAAGCTCAAGAAGATAACGCCCACAATGTATATCTTAGCCATACTCTTTATCCTAAAATTTGTCTTCATCACTGGTGAGGCTAAGACCACCAACAAGGATAAGGACAAGGTTGAGCAGACCACAGAGCAGACAGCTACCGATGACTACATGGCCAATCCAACACCGATGGATGATACCATCACTAACTCGGAGGATGATAGCCAAGAGGTAATCGTGTTCGATGAGAACATCATGGAACAACCCGCCAGCACGGTGAATATCGAGTAGTGATAAAGGTAATGATGCCTTATCACAATAAAGTCTTGCTGTCGGAAGGCACTATCTCAAATCCCTGACTATAGATAAACTTGAGCGTAGCTACGGCTGTAGCTCGGTCGTACTCTTGCTCCTCGTACGTAAGCTCCTCGTAGGGAACAAGAGAGGGGTGTTGCTTAAGGCTGTCGTTACGCTCGGAGCCATAGTTCCAGCCCTCACGCATGCGGCCAGATGCCCACACCTCATGTACATTCTTAGCCATAGCCTCAACCAACATATCTACCTCCTTGGGCAGAACTATGTCATCAACATCTAACGGTTGTGGTATATACTCTTTATTCATAAAGCTGAATTACAATCTATCTGTTGTTGCATTTACAATAGAATGGTCGCCCACCATCTCGAGAATCTTAGGTATCGCATTGTTAAGATAGAGGTCAAAATTCTTGGCTCCATAGTCAACATCATCTAAGTGCGAATATTCGCAAATGTTCGGATGCATCCTATCACTATCCTCCTTGCATAGGCGTTTGCGCTCATCAAACTGGCCATGAGCAAGCAACAAGTATTCGGGCGACTGCTTAGCAATAAGCTGCGACAGTGGCGATAGAGTATTCCATCCTATCTTTATACGCCACTCATCGCGCATCTGCTTAGCCTCAGCACTCTTGCTGTTAGCGTTCAACCTCTGGAATTCATCGTCCATATCCTTGGTACAGGGGCTATAGCCCAACATCAACTGCTGCACATTCCAGCGGTTATGTTCACATACAGCAAGGGCTGTGCTATTGAGTTCGGCGTTATCCGCTATGGCACGTAGCTTCTGCGGTATGGCATCGACGAAGTAGATATTCGAGTACTGCTTATCAATTGTAAGCGTAGCCCAAAGCTCAAGAATATCATCATACGTACGCTCATTTGCCATATCACGATTCACGGAGGCGTACGTGCGGCCATCAAGATGATACGCACCATTTACGAGTATCGCCTTGAGATACTGGCTGCGGTCACTCATGTATGCGCCATAAAGCATACCAAATGGACGCAGCCTCTTATACCTAAGGTCGTTACATCCGTTATCCATAAGGTTCATGATTATATCGGCCGACTCGCGCTGATACACCCATATCTCCTGAACCTTCTTATAGACACATACGGGCATATAGAGTGCCGCCGCCACCGCCTTATGCGTCTCAGGCATACATATCGCTATTGTAAGCTTAGAGTTTGCAGCCCACCTATTATCCCTATCCGAGATATGTCGCAATAGAGAGCGTACGCCCTCCGACTCGACATCGCCCTTGATAAACTCCACCTCTAAATCGAGGAAGTTAGCGCCTCCTCTACTTAGATGCTTCCACGGACAACCATCTTTCTGCATGGGGTCTGTCCACCTATTATCGTAGTCGTTAACAAGGCTCTCATTCTCAACATCCTCCTTTGTTGTGTCGATAAGACGGTGACGCATAAGGCCAAAGAGATTCTCGTAGCGTCCCTTGAAGAATGACATCTGCTTGTCCGCCTCGGCATCGATGAATGTGATGCGTGTGCGTCGTGCAGCCTTAGCATCATCATCGCCCGCAAGCTCAGCATTAGCATAATTGAGGTAGTGCGCTTGAAGTATTGCCTGCGTACCCATAGCAACACCCATCTTAGACATGCCTATAACGACAAAATGCACATGGTCGTCTGCATCCTTACTTATGCCCGACTCGCCATCAAGCGGCGTGTAGTTTATCTGCACTCTGCTCTGCGACTCAGTATCCTCGGATGCCCTACCATCAACCATGACCCTACGCGCCCACGACTCGTATCTATTGAAGGGGAGGAACTCCAGGTTACGCTTCACCTCACCCATGATGTCTGAGAATTGTATGACCGAATATGTTGTCTGGTACTCAAGCATCACTCTACACGTACGGCGTATCTTTCTGCCCGTAAGCTGAAACTCCTTAACGCGCTCATCATACGACTTTTCCAGCTGGCTCGCCAGCAGATTCACACAGCGCATATTCATCGAGTCGTGGAACGACTCACCTCCATCGATAAGTGTTGATTCGCCCAACACGTATATCTCCGTAGCGTAGCGTATATGCAGATTCTGCAGCTCGCCAACAGAATCACGATTGCACTGGTAGATAATCACACGACACATATCCTGCTCGCTGAGGTGCGACTCCAACTCCTTCCTCACCGTCGGCACATCGCGTGAGGTCTGCACAATAACATAGCGATTGTTACCCTCGCACTTGTAGTTTATCTCGCCATCACACCTCTTGGTAAGGAGGTTAGAGATGACTGATGCTGCTAACTCGTTTGCTCCGATAACCACAGCAAACCGATACTTTCCAAGATAGCGACGCTTATACCTAATCCTACCCTCGTGCCACTTATCCCTTCGCTGGTCAATCCATCCTATTATCGACGATACGAGTAGACCGTTAAGGAGGAACACACCGAGTATTGCGACCAAAGCTGCCCATGCACGTCCAGTCAGCCCATCCGACATGTGTTGATTGCCTGGGTCGATAAAGTGGTAATAGACGCTCCAAAACATCTCCGAACATTCAGGCGTATCGTATACTTCTGTCATCTCGTCGGAGTTAGAGTTAGACTTAACCAACTCGTCCGTATTGGATATTACCCCCATTGAGACGATCGTTGCGGTAAACGGTATCAACAACACCAACGCTACGACCTTAAACAAAAAGGCTCCATTCATTAGGTGCCAATCGAACCTCACTCGGCTAATAAACCATAACCACAACGCGTAGCCCACATATACGACACCAAGGATACCAGCCAAATAACAACATATATTACTTATACTATATCCTGGCAGCGTAAAACTCAGCACAATAGCCAACGCACCAATTAAACATGCAAAGAGGTCATACCATGTTATGGCAAACCTCTTAATATGTGATAGTATATTCTTCATAATCGTTAGTAGAATAGTTTACTTCATTTGTCTATGGCTAACTACCCCTTCAACCACGTGTGCTTCGCAACCGAGTAGATGGGAATAAAGGGTAAAATCAGCGGACGGTGCTTGATATATGCCTGAAATTCGGGGTTATCTCCGTATGTCTCCATCTGGCGTAGCTCCAGCCTACGAGCGCCACTAAACATCACATATACTATACCTGCATAGCCGAGCGGGGCGATGACCCACTGCCCAAAAGAGCAGCATGCACCAACCGAGACAACGAAGCTACCCGTCCACATGAGTATCTCACCGAAATAGTTAGGACAGCGCACAAGACGATAGAGTCCCGTATCGACAAAACGTGAGGCGTTGACCCTCTTAGCTGCACTCTTTTGCGCATCGGCAATAATCTCTATAAGCACACCAAGAGCCGCTACACCCATGCCTATCCACGCCCAGAGAGGATTAACCATAGTACCATGAGCATAGTTATAAAGGTAGAACGTGACAGGGCTTATCTGTCCGATATAAAGGAGTGCGCACGACGTCCATATCATAAACATCACAAAGAGCGGCTTTCGCTGTGTATTATCGGGCTGATATAGTATCTTCTTGTAGGATGCAGACTTACGCTCTCGAACAAATAGATAGAGGGCAAGACGCAATCCATAGATAAACAACACGCCACATAGTAGCGCTGTAGGCAAGGTTATGACATCCGCAAATAGTAGCACCGTGGCAAGCGAGAGTGCCGAGATGGAGAGGCCATAGCCAATACTAAAGAAGTAGATAAAGTATATCCAACCGACAGCCGACACAGCAAACGAAAGAGCTAAAAGTATTAAAAGGTAGGTCATAATATCATTTTTTAGTTACGCAAAGATAGGAAAATTTATTATCTTTGCCATCATAATGATGGTTTTATTATAGTAAAGTTGTACAAAGAATATGCATCTATGATAAAATATAGGCAAACAATATTAAAAAATGGGTTAACGGTGCTCGTAAACCGCGACCGCGCCTCGAAGCTCGCAGCTATAAGCATCCTTTACAAGGTGGGAGCACGCAATGAGCAGGCCGACAAGACGGGCTTTGCGCATCTATTTGAGCACCTGATGTTCCGCGGGACAAAAGAGGTGCCCGACTTCGACATACCCGTACAGATGGCCTCGGGCGAGAATAACGCCTTCACTAACAACGACTACACCAACTTCTACATAACACTCCCCAAGGAGAACCTATCCACCGCCCTATGGCTCGAGAGCGACAGAATGATGAACCTCGATATCAGCGAGGAGGCGTGTCGTACGGAGAAACAGGTGGTTATCGAGGAGTTTAAACAGCGCTTTTTAAACCAACCCTATGGCGACGAGCAGCTACTTCTACGCGATCTGTGCTATAAGGAGCACCCCTACCGCTGGTCAACAATAGGCATATCACCCGAGCATATCGAACGCGCCACGCTTGACGACATACGCGCCTTCTACGCGTTGCACTATCGACCCTCACAGGCGATACTTGCCATATCGGCCGACATCGACGAAGAGGAGATGATACGTATGGCAACGGAGTATTTCGAGGAGATACCCGACGGCGGTGGTGATACAGCCCCCATAACGGCAGAGCCCATACAGAGAGAGCCCCGACGTATGGAGGTGGAGCGCGATGTTCCTGCTACGGACATAACAATAGCATTTCACATGGGCGACCGTCTATCGCGCGACTTCTTCCTTGGCGACCTTGCATCCGACCTTCTGGCTGGTGGTGAGTCATCACGATTGATAAACCGCTTAGTCAAGGAGCGCGGCCTCTTCTCGAGCGTCAACGCCTACATTCTCGGCAGCCTCGACCCTGGGCTTTTCATCATCAAAGGACGACTTATGCCCTCAACAACGGAGGCTGAGGCCGAAGCAGCGCTGTGGAACGAACTACACGACATTGAGCAGGGGAACATCACAAACTATGAGCTCGAGAAGGTCAAAAACAAGTTTGAAGCCAACATGCTCATGGGCGAGATAAACGTCATGAACAAGGCGATGAACCTATGCTTCTACGCCATGACTGGAGACTTAGACCTTATAAACGAGGAGGCTAACATCTTCCGCTCGATAACACGCGAGGAGGTGATGGACTTTGCGCGCCGCACCTTCCAACAGAGTAACTCGTCAACACTTATATACAGAGCCAAGCGATGAAACAGCAACCCGACATAATAACCCCACGTAGCGTTGATATGCCACGAGCCACTGCCTACACTACGGCAAATGGCGTTAAGATATATAGTCTTGAAGGTCTCGACTTCGAGGTTGTACGTTTCACTTTCGTGTTCCATGCTGGAACATCGATGCAACATAAGCCCTTCACAGCCTCCGCAACGGCCAACATGCTAAGCGAGGGTAGCACGTCTCTATCAGCACAACAGATAGCCGACGAGCTCGATTTCTACGGCTCATACTTCGACGTCAACATCGACCGCGACTACTCCTACATTTCGTTCGTGTCGCTATCGAAGTTCTTTGCCGAAACAGCAAATGTCGCTGAGGAGATAATCCTCCATCCAGCATTCGAGGAGCGCGAGCTAAGTACCTACTGCCAGAAGCGCAAACAGAGCCTCACTATCGAGCGCCGCAAGGTGGAAGTGCAATCTCGCGAGCGCTTTGCAGAAGCACTCTTTGGCAGCAACCACCCCTACGGCAAATCGGCCGATAGCAAGTGTTATGACGACATCACACGCGAAGATATTGTAGCGCTTTACAACGAGCTTTACACCTCAAACAACTGTTTTGTAGTGTGTAGCGGTCGTGTAGACGAGGGTGTTATACAACGAATTGAGACGATTGTTCAGGCACTACCCTACGGTCATAACGCCGATGTAAGTTTTCCACCCATTGAGACTACATACAGCGTTAAACACGACATAGAGAGCGCGCTACAATCCTCTATACGTATCGGACGCATGCTCTTCAGACGCACACATCCCGACTTCGTGGGCATGCAGGTTGTCGCCTGCATACTTGGTGGTTACTTCGGCTCACGCCTAATGCAGAACCTACGCGAAGAACATGGCTACACATACGGTGTTATGGCTGCAATGGTAAACTTCGACCGTGAGGGTTACTTGGCAATAGCCACACAGGTGGCACGCGAACATCGTGATGATGCACTACGCGAGATATACGCCGAGATTGAGCGTCTACGCACAGAGTTAATCTCCGACGAGGAGTTGCAAATGGTCAAGAATATGATGATTGGCGAGGTGTTGCGAATACTCGATGGACCCTTTGGTATTGCCGATGTGACTATCGAGAATATCATGTGCAACGTCGACAATAGCTACACCGAGCAGAATGTGGCAACCATCTTCGCAATAACGCCCGAGGATATACGTCGCCTTGCCGAGAAATATCTCCGACGCGAGGACCTTGTTGAAACTATTGTAGGATAACGAGAAGAATGATTAATAGCGAGCTTAGAGAGTACGTTGAGCGTGATATACTACCCCGCTACGACAAGTTCGACATGGCACATAGACGCGACCATGTCGACATGGTCATAGCCTCAGCGCTACGTTATGCCGAGCACTACGACGTCAACGAAGATATGGTCTACGTAGCTGCGGCCTATCACGACACGGGGCTTATACATGGTCGCCAGAGTCACCACAGTGAATCACGTCGCATAATCCTTGAAGACGAAGAGCTACGTCGCTGGTTTAGCGAGGAGCAGATAGCCATCATAGCCGATGCAGCAGAGGATCATCGCGCATCGTCGCAGCATGAGCCAAGGACAATATATGGACGCATCGTTGCCGAGGCCGATAGGGTTATCGACAGCCATACCATAATACGACGCACCATTCAATTCACACTCGCCAACCACCCTGCACTTGACCGTGAGGAGGGTTATGCAAGGATGGTGGAGCACCTCAGAGAGAAGTACGACTATGGTGGTTACCTAAAACTGTGGATCAAGGAGTCGGATAATGCCGAGCGCTTAGCCGAGCTACGAAAAATAATTGCTGACAGCGAGCAACTTCGGACTCTATACGACAAGATATACAACAAAGAGACAACTAAACAATAAGAGGTATATGAAACAGATTTTCTACACACTAATCCTATCGACACTACTCTTTATGGGGTGTCAAACGGAAGAATCTCTACGCCACGTTGAAGATTTCAACTTCGGCTGGCGTTTCACTCTCGGCGACGATAGCGCCTATGCCACAATGTCGTACGACGACTCCGACTGGCGCCGTCTACACCTTCCACACGACTGGAGTGTCGAGGGTGAGTTCGACGCCAACAACCCATCAACGCCCGCTGGAGGAGCTCTTCCAGGAGGCATAGGTTGGTATCGCAAGTACTTCACCACGCCCAATATTGAGGGTAAGGTGGTAAATGTTGAGTTTGATGGCATCTTTATGAACAGCACCGTCTACGTCAATGGCCACGAAGTAGGATTCCGTCCCTATGGTTACTCGTCGCTATCGTATGACATCACCCCATATCTCAATCCCGAGGGTGAGCAAAACATCATAGCCGTGCGTTGCGACAACTCCGAGCAGCCAAACTCTCGCTGGTATGCTGGGTGTGGCATATATCGCAACGTACGTCTTGTCACCACCTCAAACCTGTTTGTCGACTACTGCGGAACGTACGTCACCACACCCAAGATAAGCGATAAAAGCGCCACGACACACGCCGTGATAACCATCGTTAACAAGGATGATGCTCCACATAGCATCACCATCACCAACGATATTGTCAACGACAACAATAAGCGTGTATGCCGTGAAGAGTCTAAACGCCATATCAAGGCTGGTGAGACCATCGAGGTAGAGATAGACATCGACATTCCATCACCTCATCGATGGGATATTGACGATCCCTATATGTACACGTTACGCACCACTATAGAGGAGGACGAGACAAAACTCGACGAGTATTACACACCATTCGGTATTCGAGACTTTAAGTTCGACGCAGATACAGGGTTCTGGCTCAACGGCCGTAATGTCAAGCTCTTAGGCGTATGTATGCACCACGACATGGGTGCTCTCGGAACAGCTGTACACCGTCGTGCCTTGGAACGTCAGCTCGACATCCTCGAGTCGTTCGGTGTGAACGCCATACGCACATCGCACAACCCTCCAACGCCCGAGCTGCTGGACATGTGCGATAGGCGAGGTATCCTCGTTATGGATGAGGCCTTCGACATGTGGCGCCGAGCAAAGACCAAGTACGACTATGCCCGCTTCTTCGACAAGTGGCATGAAAAAGACCTCATAGACTTCATAAAACGCGACCGCAACCACCCATCTATAGTGATGTGGTCGGTGGGTAACGAGATACTCGAGCAGTGGGATTCTCAGGAGCAGCACAACCTCGACGACCTACCTACCGAGCAACGCAACCTACTCATGAACTTCTTAGCCAAGAATGCCAATGGCGAGATTAGTGAGGCAGAAATGAACCCCAATATGCTCCTAACACGCCACATTGTCGCCACACTCAAGGAGTACGACAACACCCGTCCTGTGACGGCTGGCTGCAACGAGACACGTCCATTTAACAACCTGCTACGTTCGGGTGCTATCGACATTGTGGGCTTCAACTATCACGAGCAGGACTATGACTCGGTACGCGTATGGTATCCCGACATGCCATTCATTGGCTCGGAGACAGCCTCGGCACTCAATAGTCGTGGTTTCTACCTCCACCCATCGAGCCAGCTGCATGTCGTCCCCGAGCGTTGGGATCTACCCTACGACACCGACCACCATCAGTGCTCGGCATACGATAACTCGCGTGCGCCATGGGCTACACTACACGAGGAGGCATGGACGGTAGTACGCGACAGAGAGTATTGCGCTGGCACGTTCGTATGGACGGGCTTCGACTACATAGGTGAGCCCACGCCCTACTCATGGCCCTCACGCTCGTCGTACTTCGGCATTGTCGACCTCTGTGGCTTCCCGAAGGATTGCTACTACATGTACCGTTCGGAGTGGACAGATGAGCCCACACTACACCTCTTCCCTCACTGGAACTGGACTGAGGGCGATATCATTGACCTCTGGTGCTACTACAACACTGCTGATGAAGTGGAGCTCTTCATAAATGGCGAGTCAATGGGCATAAGCCGCAAGACAGACAAGCGTCTACACGCCATTTGGGAGGGTGTTAGCTTTGTGCCTGGAGAGATTACGGCTGTAGGTTACAAGGATGGCAAGGAGATTATGCGCCATACGCGTGTGACTGCTGGCGCACCTCATAGCGTAGTGCTCACTGCCGACCGCACATCGCTTAAGGCTGATGGCTACGATCTATCGTACGTTACCATCGACTGCTTGGATGCTGACGGCAACTTTATGCCCACAGCAATGAACCAGCTATACTTCAAGGTCGAGGGTGCTGGCGAGCTAATAGGCGTTGACAATGGTAATGCCGCAGGCACAGAGTCACTCAAGGGCGACAAGATGAAGCTCTTCAACGGCAAGGCATTGGCCATCATCCGCACGTTAAAGGATACAAGGGGCACAATCACGCTGAGTGTCACGGGCGACGACATCGAGGGTGCAACAATAACACTCAGAGCTCAATAGCGCAATGAGTAGGATTGATCGCGAGAAGGCCGTCGTGGGCAAGATGATTGAGCTCTACTGCAAGCACAAGCTAAAGCTCAACACCATGCCTACGGAGTATAGTGACCTGCTGCAATATGCACATAGAAGGCTTGATGGATGTAAATTTGGGGAGCATAAGCCTGCATGTAAGCGATGCCCCATACACTGCTATAAGCCCGATATGCGCCAGAAGATACGCGCCGTGATGCGCTGGGCAGGGCCACGCATGCTGCTATACGACCCCATTGCGGCCATCCGCCACCTACTCAATAGGTAGTCGTGGCCATATTGTTGGTGGCTGTATAGATACCCACTCAGCACCATTACCTCGCGAGGTAGCTGTCATGCGCACAGCCTTGATAGCCCTCGCGGGGTTTTCGATTATGTACATGCCACAATCAAGCGCGCCAAGACGCTCGAAGCATACACCATCATAGCTCACCTCGACATAACCATTCTCGAACGTGAAACGCGGCAACTGGAAGTTACCCGTAGCCACCTTCATGCGACGACACTCCACAGGTTCGTCGAAGGTAAACATCACCCAGTCACCCACGTCGGCAGCACGCGAGGTGCGAGCTAAGCGACCATAACCCTCAGCCTTGGCATACGAGAACTTCTCCCTATCGCTCATAGATGAAGTAATAGTAAAAGCTGGAGTTATCGTTCTAAAGCGAGCCTCCACAGCCGCTTCGGGCGACTGTGCCTCACCACGACGCGACACAAAGGCGTAGCGTTGAGGTACGGAGGTCTTTATGGGGGCTGTGTAGGGATGTTCCGTTGCATCACCCTCCGAGGTGTAGAATATGGTGCTACCATCGTCTGAGTTGACATAGAGATAGCCATCCGCATATCTAACACTCGGAGGCATAAGACGATATGCCACACTCATAGCATCCAACCTATCGTAGTGTGCAACCATCCGACGATAGAAAGCCTCACTGTCGCGCTCATCGTCTACCTTCCAGGCTATCTCGGCGAGCGCCACCATGCGCGGGAAGGTCTGATAGTGCAGATAGTCGGGGCTCTCGGGATTGCGCGAGGCGTATGCCTCACTAAAGAATGAGGCCTCAATACCGACAATATTATCCTCCTCCGTAGCGGTGAATCCCACAGCCGCAGGGGTGAAGTTATATACCTTCGTCCAGTCGAATATGGCAGCCCAGTCGTGGCCAGGCTCGCGCGGGGTTTGCTTCATGTCGAAATAGAAGTAGGCACCAGGCATCACCACGACATCGTAGCCTACGGCTGCTGCCTCACGACACTCCTTGACACCCTCCCAGCCATAGACGCGTGTATTACCATCGAGTGCTTCACCATCTATAGCCTCATTCCATACCGCTGGCAGCTTGCCATTACGCTCAAGGATGTCTGCCATGCGCGACATGAAGTATCGTTGTAACTCGGCTGTAGATGTCATACCCTCGCGCTGCATAAGAGCAGCACAGTCGGGACATCGACGCCACTGCGACATATCAACCTCATCGCCACCGACATGTATATATCTCGATGGGAACATAGCACATACCTCCGTGAGAATGTCATCAATAATCTCGTAGTTAGCATCCTTCGATGGGCAGAATGCCGAACGTGTGTCGTAGCCGTGTGCCGCCACGGTGTTAGGCGTGTAGCTACACAATATCTCGGGATGGAGTGTAGCAATACATAGGCTGTGCCCTGGGAGGTCTATCTCGGGGATTACCTCTATGTTACGCACGCGCGCATACTCTATAATATCAGCCATATCCTCCTTGGTGTAGTAACCACCCCACCGCTCGTTCCACTTACCATAGCGTGGCCATATCTTCGCATCGCCACCTCGATATCCACCCTCGCGCGCAAGCTCGGGATGCGACTCAATATCTATACGCCACGCCTCGTCATCGGTAAGGTGCAGACGTAGGTTGTTGATCTTGTGGTAGGCCAAGAGGTCGATAAAATCCTTCACAGCCTCCTTGTCCATCCATGTGCGACAAACGTCGAGCATAAAGCCACGATGCGACCATCGCGGGCTATCCTCAATCGTACAATAAGGCACAGCCACAGGGAGCTTACACCCTACGCCATAGACATCTGCTGGCAGAAGCTGCATAAATGTCTGTATGCCATTGAATACACCGCCATAACCACCTCCGCTGATGATAACACCGCGATTGGAGACCTCCAAGCGATACTCCTCAGTGGCAAGCGACGCATCGTGGCGCAGCACTACTGCACCGCCATTATACGATACACCTATATGTAGATGCTCAGCCAGATAGCGTGCCGCAGGTAACAACGCCACATCAACACACCCAATCTTAGCATTTGCGGGAATCACACACGCGCCATCCCCCTCAACCACACTTCGTGGCGTAGGCACCAATGCTGACAGCTGAGCCGACGCCGTCACCGCTATCATCAAGGCTGCAAACAAAAGAACACATCTTAACCCCTTCATAAGTCCAAATCTTTAGTGCAACAAAATTAACACTTATTTTTCTAACGCACAACCATAGTCTGTCAGTAACAATAGAAGAATCTCATGCACAAAAAAAGCAGCACCCGTGAGAGTGCTGCTTGTTAACATAAATCTAAATATTATTTCAGACCCTCAGCCGCAGAAGGAGTCCAAGCAACGCCATCCTTAGTATTACCACTGATTACAACAGTACCAGCAGAAACATTAAACTGGAACCAATTGTGGTCACCTGCGATAGTGCAGCCAGTGATTGTATTGTCAGTGAAGGTGAAGGTATGACCAGCAGTCAACGTACCAGCCTTAATCAGACCACCACCAAGGCAATCCTTAAATGTACATCCCGTAACAGTCAAATCACCGTTAAATCCAGACTGTGGCATAATTGCCCACGATTTGATATTCTCAAATGTACAACCACTGATAATAAGCGATTTATAGCTACCCCAAGCATAGATAGGATAGCCCAAATCCTTGAATGTACAGTTCTTAATCTCAATAGAAGCGTTGTTGTTTAAGCCCGAGATACCACGACCTGCCTTTGCGCCAGTGCCTGTGAATGTACACTCTTCGACAACAAGATTATCAATCTGTGCCTCTGAATTAATTACAATACCACAATCAGCAGTAGCTCCTGTATAATTAAACGCAACGCTCTTGAGTGTTACA
>JAFUPR010000099.1 GCA_017481145.1 Alistipes sp.
AATTTGTACTTTTGTACTCAGATACTAAAAGAGTTATTTGAAAAGCGTGATGAATATGGCTCAGCCAGACAATCGTATTTTTTCTTATCCATTGCCAATTCTCACGTGAGTTCTTCATAAAGGTTTGATATTCACAAATTCTACATCAAACTTCATCAAATATAGCGATATTTTTGCGAAACGCAAAAATATTACTATCTTTGTCAAAATATATAACAACAGCCTAAAACAACCTCAAAAGTTATGAAACGAATTATTGCTCCCTCGGTACTCTCTGCCGACTTCGGCAACCTCAATCGCGACATGGAGATGCTCGACCGCTCAAAGGCCGAGTGGGTACATGTAGATGTCATGGATGGTGTCTTTGTGCCCAACATATCGTTCGGCTTCCCGCTAATGAAGCCACTACGCAAGGGCACTGCGAAGGTTTTAGATGTGCACCTTATGATTACCGCGCCCGAGAAGTACGTGGAGCGCTTTGTGGAGGCTGGTGCCGACTATGTCACCTTCCACTACGAGGCCACGGAGAACATCGAGGAGTGCATCGACCGTATCCGCAAGGCGGGTGCTAAGGTGGGCATATCTATCAAGCCAGGCACCGAGCCCGAGGTCCTCAATAAGTGGCTCACCAAGCTCGACCTTATCCTTGTCATGAGCGTAGAGCCAGGCTTCGGAGGTCAGAAGTTCATGCCCTCGTCTATCGCCAAGTGCGAGTATCTGGCCAAGAAGAAGGCAGAACTCGGTCTCGACGACCTCATCATAGAGGTTGACGGCGGCATCTCGGCAGCTAACTCGCGTCTGCTCTTCGATGCTGGCGCCGAGGCGTTGGTTGCGGGCAGCTCCGTATTTGGTGCTCCCAACCCCGAGCAGGCAATCGTAGACATGCTTAACTCATAACCACCCGACGATGATATCGCTCGACAACCTCAGCATAAGTTACGGAGGGTGGACGCTCTTCGATGGCATATCGTTCATGATAAATCCCAAGGACCGCATAGGTCTTGTGGGTAAGAATGGCGCGGGCAAGACCACGCTCCTACGCGTCATCACTGGCGAGCAGCAGCCCACCGAGGGTGCTGTCACCATCAATGGCGAGTGTACGATAGGCTACCTCCCGCAGCAGATGCGTGTGGCCGACACCACGACACTTGTGGCCGAGACAGCCAAGGCCTTCGACGAGGTACTCAAAATCGAGGCCACCATCGAAAGCCTCACCGAGGAGATAGCCTCGCGTACCGACTACGAGACGGAGGCGTATGCCGAGCTTATACACCGTCTCAATGAGGCCAATGACCGCTACCACATCCTCGGTGGCGACACACGCGATGCCGACATAGAGCGCACGCTTCTCGGCCTCGGCTTCAAGCTTACAGACTTCGAGCGCCCATCGCGAGAGTTCTCGGGAGGATGGCGTATGCGTATCGAGCTGGCGAAGCTCCTACTGAAGCGCCCCTCGATATTCCTCTTAGACGAGCCTACTAACCACCTCGACATCGAGAGTATTCAGTGGTTGGAGGAGTATCTGAAAAACTATAGCGGTGCTGTGCTCCTTATCTCGCACGATAGGGCCTTCTTGGATAACGTGACAACACGCACCGTAGAGTTGTCGTTAGGCAAGATATACGACTACAAAGTGCCCTACTCGAAGTATGTCGTACTGCGACAGGAGCGCCGTGAGCAGCAGATGGCCGCCTACGAGAACCAGCAGCGCCTTATCGAGAAGACCGAGGAGTTTATCGAGAAGTTTCGCTACAAGCCCACAAAGAGCAATCAGGTGCAGTCGCGCGTCAAGCAGCTCGAGAAGTTAGAGCGCATCGAGGTTGACGAGGAGGATCTCTCGCGCCTAAACATCAAGTTTCCACCAGCGCCACGCTCGGGACAGATTGTCGCCGACATCAAGGGCGTGGGCAAGGCCTTCGCCGAGAAGCGCGTCTTCAGCGGCGCGGAGTTCACCATCGAGCGCGGACAGAAGATAGCCCTCGTGGGGCGTAATGGCGAGGGTAAGACTACGCTTGCCCGCATGCTCGTGGGCGAGTTAGAGCCCACGGAGGGAGAGATAAAGATTGGCGCAAACGTCAATATAGGCTACTACGCCCAGAACCAGGACGACCTCATGGATGGCGAGTTTACGGTGTTCGACACCCTCGACCGCGTGGCTGTGGGCGACATACGCACACGCCTTCGCGACATCCTCGGTGCGTTTCTATTCCGTGGTGAGGATATAGACAAGAAGGTCAAGGTGCTCTCGGGAGGCGAGCGCTCACGCCTTGCCATGGCGCGCCTCATGCTCGAGCCCTACAACCTCCTCATCCTCGACGAGCCCACCAACCACATGGATATGCGCTCGAAGGATATACTCAAAAATGCCCTTCAGAAATATGACGGCACCGTCGTCGTCGTCTCGCACGATAGAGAGTTCTTAGATGGTCTTGTCGACCGCATATACGAGTTCCGCGACGGAGGTGTGAGAGAGTATCTCGGCGATATATGGTACTTCTTAGAGAAGCGCAAGGTGGAGTCGCTCGCGGATATCGAGCGTCACGATAAGCCCACGGCAAAGATGGACAATGTGCCCACCGATGGCAAGCTATCGTACGAGCAGAAGAAAGAGCAGGAGAAGCTCCTACGTAAGCTACGCAAGGCGGTGGAGACTATAGAGGCCGAATTGGCAGATGTCGAGCGCGACATTGCCGCCTACGACGCCCGCTTTGCCACGGTCACGGAGTACAACGCCGACGACTATGCCAAGTACGACGCCCTTAAGGCGCGCTACGACCACCTCATGCACGAGTGGGAGAAGGCTTCATACGAGTTAGAAATTAGCAACGAGTAATACAATGGAAAACATTATCTTTGGAATACGCCCCGTGGCTGAGGCTATCGAGGCTCGCAAGCAGATAGAGCGTATATATATAAAGAAAGGGGCAGATGGCAGTCTTATGAACGACCTCAAGGATCTCATGGCACGCCACCGCCTACGCTGGCAGGAGGTGCCCATCGAGAAACTCAACCGTCTCACGCGCGGTAACCATCAGGGTGTCGTGGCACAGATTGCCGCCATCGAGTATGTCGAGCTAAACGACATCTTGGAGCGTGTACCCGAGGATGAGACGCCGCTGATCGTCATCTTCGATGGCATCACCGACGTGCGCAACTTCGGAGGCATAGCCCGCTCGGCAGAGTGCGCAGGTGCTCATGGCCTTATCACGCCACTCAAAAATTCGGCTCCCGTAAATGCCGACGCCATACGCTCATCAGCGGGTGCTCTCAACAACATACCCGTATGTCGTGTAGGCTCAATACGCAATACGCTCAAGGCCTTACAAACCGAGGGCTTCCAGGTCGTTGCAGCCACAGAGAAGAGCAACCGTCTACTCTACGATGCCGACTTTCGCAAGCCCACAGCCATAGTCATGGGCGCTGAGGATAAGGGTATCTCGAAGGAGGTCATGAAGCTATGCGACGAGCAGTTAGCCATACCTCTTATCGGCCGCACTGAGTCGTTGAATGTCTCGGCAGCTGCCGCCATCATGCTCTTCGAGGTTGTACGCCAGCGCATTGGCGAGCTATGAGCATAGTGCGCCACCCTAAGCTCGGAGATATAGAGTGTGTACGCTCCATGCGCGCACGCTCTATTCGTCTTATTGTGCGTGCTGATGGCACACTGCGTCTAACCATACCTCTCTT
The DNA here is from genome assembly GCA_017481145.1 of Alistipes sp. Taxonomy (GTDB): domain Bacteria; phylum Bacteroidota; class Bacteroidia; order Bacteroidales; family Rikenellaceae; genus Alistipes. The sequence goes on from JAFUPR010000099.1 coordinate 3,688, forward strand.
CACCACACAGAGTGCCGCCATGGCCTTTGCCGAGAGTAAGATGGCGTGGATAACAAAGACCCGCCAGCGCCTTGAGGAGCGTAGAGACAACTACCCCACCATCACCCCCGCGGAGCGAGAGCATCTGCGCCGTGAGGCTAAGCGAGACATACCGCCACGTGTCGAGGCCATAGCCAAGCGCTTCGGTCTTAGCTACTCGTCGCTACGTATCTCGTCGGCACATACTCGCTGGGGGTCGTGCAGTGGCCGAGATGGGATAAGCATATCACTATACACTATGCTCCTACCCGAACATCTGCGCAACTTTATCATCCTCCACGAGCTATGCCACACACGACATCACAACCACTCCGCCAAGTTTCACATGATGTTACGCCTATTGTCTGAGGGTCGTGAGGCCAAGTATAACGCCGAGCTTAAGCGTTACAGGATACCTGTCGTCAAAGATTAGTCTATCTGTTCGATGTGTATAAAGTGAGGTGTTGCTATCGTCGGCTGCTCGGCGAATAACCCGAAGACAGCCGAGCCCGAGCCCGACATCGAGGCATAGAGAGCACCCGAGGCTATGAGTTGCTGTTTAATAGCTGCTATTGAGGGATGTGACTCGAATATATGGGGCTCAAAATCATTCTTCACACTCCCCTGCCAACGCTCACGTGGCTCTGCCAACACTTCGCGCAAACCTCGCTCAGGCATCTGGGGCTTAACACCGCGATAGGCCTCCGAGGTCGACACCCCCTCATCGGGTTTAACGACAACCAACCATAGCCCCTCGAGGTCTATATCTATAGGCGTCATCACCTCACCACGTCCCGTACACAGCTGCGGTGTGTTGTAGACAAAGAATGAGGTATCACTACCCAGCTCCGCAGCCAGCTGAGCCAGCGTAGTCTTATCCAACCCAAGCGCATACAGCTCATTTATAGCGAGTATCACAGCCGTGGCATCCGACGAGCCACCACCGAGACCAGCGCCAAAGGGCACACGCTTATCGAGTGTAATAGTCACACCTCCAATATCATAACGCTCCTGCATAAGGCGTACAGCACGCACACAGAGGTTGTCTTCATCGGCGCAGTCTACTGCAATACCCTTACCTACAAACGATACGCCCTCCGCACGCTCAACATCTACAATATCGTAGAGCCCACGCACGGGGAGCATTACCGTCTCCAACTCATGGTAGCCATTCTCCCTCTTACGTACAACCCTCAGTCCGAGGTTTATCTTACAGTTCGCCCGCAATCTCATATCAAGTGATATTTTTACAAAGGTACAAAAAAAATCGGTATAGTTGTTGGAAAAAGAGTCTTACAAACCAAAAAATATTGAGTATGAAAAGGCTATTTACATCTATCATCCTACTCTGCGTCCTACCCCACGTCGGTTTAGCACAGCAGGGTAAGCATCACCTAATGTCCGAGTGGCGCGATGGCGACTATATCGTACGACGCTACATCATCGAGGACGACACCGTGCATAAGGCCAACTACGAGCTGCACTATGCCATCAACTCCTCGACTACAGCACCAGAGTATGAGCATAACGACCTGGAGCTCGAGCGTCTCGACCGCTTCTTTGCGGAGCTCAAGAACGACACCCTTCGCCACATATCGTCTATAACCATCGCAGGCTACGCCTCACCCGACGGCACTACGCCATTCAATGCGGAGCTTGCACGCCAACGTGCCGAGAAGCTCAGCGCCATGCTCGCCAAACGCTACGGACTCAAGGGCTACAACGTGACCGTCACCTCACACGTAGAGCCATGGAGCGCAACGACGGAGTCTATCGAGGAGTCGAAGCTAAAGAACCGCAACGACATCGTTCAGATTGTCAATGCTAACGAGGCACCGATGGTCGTAGATCGACGTCTCAAACGCGAGAGTGACGCATGGAGCTATCTCACATCTGACGTGCTCCCCGATATGCGACGCGCGGTGGTTACCATTGCCTACACTACCGACCAGGCTGTCGTTGACCGCAGCTACGATCCTCTGCCACGCGAGGTTGTCGTCGTCGAGGAGGTAACGGAGAGAGATAAGCACGACAAAAAAGATAGACACGATAAACGCGGCAAACACGACAAGCGCAAGCACCGCGTAATCGAGGAATGGGAGGGAATAATCATCGACTATGGAGCGGCTGATGCAGATAGCGGTAGATAATAGCAGATAATAGTTGACTAAAAATTTGCATAAAAGGTTTGTTTTTTATACCTTTGCATAATAGCAAAAAAACTAAACCTAAGATATTATGGCAAATTTAAGAATTTTGAAGAAGGAGATTGACTACCGCTTGGAGGAGTTCGTCTTTGATTGCGAGATGGCAGCATTTGTTCAGCCTAACAAGGAGGAGCAGATCGTAGAGTTGATGCAGAAGAGCGTTGAGTTGCGTAATGCGCTCTACGTTAAGGCCAACAATCCTGCTGAACCTAAGAATCGCTCGCTCGTGAAGAAGCACTACGCAGCATTGCGTCGCGATATGGTGGAGAGCTACGCTGCCCTATTCGCAGACCTCAGCGCCGTGTGCCAGTAGGCTACGACTGGCGGCCAAGCCTCGTATAAAGAGAGAGGGAGTGACTAAAAAGTAATTTAGTCACTCCCTTTACTTTATCTGCGCCTTACTTCTTCTCAGGAGTAGGTTTCACTGGCATAGGCATAGGCGTCGTGCCGCCAGGAATCTTCTTTGCCGCGGGGCGAGCAGCGGGGATAACCTTGACGCTCGACTGGCCTGGCTTAAGGGGCTCACCAGCCTTAACCTCATCACCCTCCTCGGCCATCTCCTCCTCGGGCTCTACGATAGTAACCTCCTTGAGCTTAACGCGCATAACGATACCATCATTAGGGCCTACTGCGCGATTACCACGCTCGCCATAGGCCAACGATGAAGGCATCCAGAGGGTAATCTCACCACCCTCGCTGACATGCTTCAGCGCATACTGAGCACCCTTGATGATGAAGTTGCTCAATGGAATACGAAGGTTCTCGACACTTTCTATCTGCTCCTCGATCTGCTTGATGCGATTGTTACGCTGCATGGTATCTTGGAACATCATTATCTTAGTCTGCTCGAGGCTTTTACGTAGATCCTCAATGCGCTTAGCCGTAGACTCAACAGGACGACCCGTACGAGTAAACACCTCGTAGCTGAAGGCTACAGTGTCAACGATAGCGTGAGGACGAACGCCATGACCAGCAACATCTACGCGGTAGTAGAGTTTCTCACCCTCGACAGTCATCTCGTGTACATCCTCCTGCTTGGCAACATCCTTGAGCCATGCAACTGTACGCTCGCTGTTGAACTCAGCCCAATCCTTCGTTGCATAGTTAGACATGTGTGTGCGCACATCGTTGCCTGTGATAGCCATGAGCGAGTCAATCTCCTTGGGCGATGTCACGTGTGTAGCATCCTCCATAGCCTTGAACATCCAGTAGGTATTCACAGGGAAGGCCATACGTGTAACATAGCCTGCAACATCACGACCGAACATCTCAGACACACGCTCGCACGTGAACTCCTCGTTATACACCTCGGGGAGCTTGAGCGTATCAGGGCGGTCGGTCTGAATGAATGCGTGCATACGCTTAGACATAACATAGGGGCGCGACAACTCTATATTGAAGCGCGACATAAGCTGGCTGTTCTCCTCCAACAGCGCATAGTCTACCGCGCTCTTACTAAGCTCGGCCTCGATAGTGGGAACAAGGATGTCGGTCTGTAGGTCGAGGTGGCCGTTCTGGAGTGACAGGCCAAGACCCACATTCATACCTACGGCATAAGACAATGTGTCAAGCTCAGCAGATGGATCGTTGTAGATTCTCGACATGTCATTGTCGAAGTACATCTGCCTTTCGTTGCTGCCGCACGACGCGAACACAACAAGCGACAAGGCTGCAATAAAGATTTTCTTCATAATTAGTAATATGTATTGTTAAACTATCTTCTCTCGATATCTATGAGCCACAACTCGTAGTAGAGCATGGTGTTAGGCTCCACGTTCAACGAGTCGCATCCTGCTGAGCCAAAGGCCAACGACGAAGGCAACCATGCCTCCATGTGACCACCCTTGCCGATGAGCTTCGTCGCCTCAATCATACCTCGCGTCATATTGCCCACAGCCAAGCGTAGAGTATCACCACGGTAGTAGGCCGTATCGACAATATTACCCGCCTGGTCAAGTGCGCGGTAGCGCAGACGTATCGTATCACGATTGTTGCGTACGACATTCTTCATATCACCAATCTCAGCTATCTTATACGTCAGACCCGTATGCGTAGCCACGAACTTACGATCCTGACGACGCAGGTCGGCAAGGAACTGAGTCTCGAAGCGCTGCACACGCTCATATATGTCATAGTTCATATACTTCAAATAGGCAGCACGCGCCTCCTCGTCGTTGAGTTTGGGTATGCCCGCATAGGCGTCGCGTAGACCTTCGCATACCATATCGACGTTGAGCAACGAGTCCATACCTATAAGGTTGCGTCCGAGGTTAAGACCCATGACATAAGACATCGAGTCGGCGCTCGTCTGCATCTTCGGAGCCTTGACACTCGTTCTACCTCCACACGAAACGATAAAGGCAACAGATAGCAATGCTACTAACAACTTTTTCATCGGCAAAAAACGGATATTTAAAATGGCATAAATATTAGCTGTACGATGATATATACGGGAAGAAGTATTACCAGCGAGAACTTCAGCATATAACCGAAGAACGAAGGCATCTTCACGCCCGCCTCCTCTGCGATAGCCTTAACCATGAAGTTGGGGCCATTGCCGATGTATGTCATCGAGCCAAAGAATACCGCACCGAGAGATATTGCTGTGAGCAGTATCTCGGGAACTCCCGCAACATACTCCACACCTGCCATCTGAGGTAGACCCTCAGCAACAGTATGGAATGCCACGGCCGTAGGTGCATTATCCAAGAACGACGACAGCGCTCCTGTCGAGTAGTAGAACTGCCATGGCTCGGTGAGACCCAACGACATGGCATTCTGGTTGAGGTACATCATCGCTGGTGTCATCGTCACGAAAATACCGACAAAGAGGATGGCAACCTCAAGGATGGGCGCCCACGAGAAGTTATTATCCTTGCGTATCTCGCGCTTGGTGGTGACGAGCGAGAGGATGATAATCACAGCAAGCACTATGTCACGCAAGAAGGCGATATAGAAGGGAGCACCCTCAGCACGCATAGCAGGGATATAGCTACGGTTAATGAAGAGAACGGCAGCGATAATCATACCCAAGTATATGAAGTTGCGCGCACCCGACACCCTTATAGGCTCATGCTCGTTACGGTCGCGAAGCAGATTCTCCGCTGGTTCCTTAGCATAGTAGTAGCGGTCGAGTACGAAGTATATCGCTAAGAGCAATACACCCACCGTCATCCACTCGGGGAACATCGACGAGAACCACTGGAACTCAGCGCCACGCAAGTATAGCAGGAACAATGGGGGATCACCCAATGGCGTAAGAATACCACCACAGTTGGCTACAAGGGCGATGAAGAAGAGTACGGTATGTACCCTGTATTTACGCTGCTTATTGATCTGAAGCAGAGGGCGAATAAGGAGCATCGCCGCACCAGTAGTACCCATAAACGAGGCGAGCACGAAGCCCGCTCCGAGGATTGAGGTGTTGACAATGGGCGTTGCAGCTATATCGCCACGAATGTGTATGCCTCCCGTGACGACAAAGAGCGCCAACAGAAGCATAATGAACGGGATGTAGTCGTACAACAAGTTATGCACTACATCGTGTCCCATGCCATAGAACGACAATAAGACGTATGTCACCACTGAGATTGCCAGTGTAAATATGAATTTATTGCGATTGCTCTCCCAGATATGCTCCGCAGCCAACGGGGCAATAGCGATGCTTAGCAGCATAATCACAAAAGGAATCACCATCCAAAGTTCTACTTGATGCATAAAGATAAAATTATTAAGTTAACACTAATACAAGTGCATTTTTCCGAAACCAAAGAGTCTTGTTAGAGCACATCGGGGGCTGGATGATTCTTCAGCGCCATGCAACACATATTATAGAGCATGCGCGCAGCAATCATCGCATCTGTCTTATCCTCCATGTCGGGCACCACCTCCGTAAGGTCAAAGCCTACAATCTTACGTCCCGAGTCAATAATCTTACACATAAGGTAGACAACCTCTGGGAAACGTAGGCCTCCCGCCACAAGAGCACCCGTATGTGGCGAGCACTCGATGGTAAGGCCATCAACGTCCAACGATATGTAGACACTCTCGGGCAGCTCGGCGATAATCTCGTCGACAATCGTTGCCCAGACTACACCCTCAAAATGGCGCGACCATATAGACTGACCCGTAAAGAGTTTCACGCGACTATCGCTCGCAGCCCTCTCCCACTCCTCGGGGCTAAAGGTACGAACACCCACAGCCACAAGACTCTCGACCGCAGGGATGTCGCGCAACACGTTATACATAACCGAGGCATGTGAGTGTTCAAAGCCCTGATGAGCCGAACGCAGGTCGCAGCTCGAGTCGATATGCAACACACCTATCTTACCATACTTCTCGCCCACGGCACGTATATGTCCGTATGCTGTCGACTGATCACCTCCAACAAGTCCTACAATCTTGTCGCGCTCCAGCCAGTACTTCGACTGAGCATATATGTTATCGTTGACAACCAACGATGCCTCGTTCACTCGACGCAGACTACGCTCATAGACCAGATGGTCGAACGCCGACGATCCAATGTCGTCATGCACCTTGATGACACGCGCAGCATCTGCACGCAGACGGTGTGACATATCTTGCAGCGAGTAGTCTACAGGGGCAGTAGCAATGCCTTTACGCCAGCTATAGGGCGCCATAGGCTCGAAAAAGTCGACATGACGCGACGCTTCGATGATAGCATCGGGAGCATACGAGCTACCCGCACGCATAGCCATAGTTGCATCCCACGGAGCAGAGATAAGCACCAAAGCTGCCTCATCTGGACTCAACGGAATACCGAAATAGTTGCCGTTATCTGGAATAGCTCCATTCGGATTAAAATCCTTATTACCCATAGCCATTGTTACTAATACCTTTTATCGATAAAATAATCGTGCAAAATTAGTAAATTTTTAACATTTTTCCTACATTTGCTAAAAATTTACAATACACATACTCTTTTTTCAAAACATGTAGTCATGAGGGTCATTGTCGACAGTGCCATACCGTTTATTAACGGCGTCTTAGAGCCGTACGCCGAGGTGGTCTACATCGATGGTAAAGATATTAACAGCCACGCTGCACGGCATAGCGATGCCCTCGTTGTGCGCACTCGCACATGCTGCAACAGACAACTCCTCGAGGGTTCGCAAGTAAAGTTTATAGCTACGGCCACCATCGGTCGCGACCATATCGACGAGGCCTACTGTAAGGATGCAGGCATAAGAGTATGCAGCGCTCCTGGATGCAATGCTCGAGGCGTGCTACAATGGATGGCTGCCGCACTGCATCATATTGTAACCACGGATAATCTATCACCCAAAGATTATACGCTCGGTGTTGTGGGCGTCGGCAATGTCGGCTCGCTCGTTGTGGAGTATGCACGAATGTGGGGATTTCAGATATTGCAATGCGATCCCCCACGCCAAAAGCGCGAAGGCGGCGACTTTATTCCCATTGAAGAGCTGGTTACTAAAGCTGACATTATCACATTACACACACCTTTAGATAGTAGCACATATCACCTTATTAATAAAGGTGTTATATCCACAATAAAGCCTAATGCTATAATCATTAATGCCTCGCGTGGAGCAGTCGTTGACAATAGAGCCATCGCTCGCAGTGGACACCGCTACATCTTTGATGTATGGGAGGGAGAACCCAACATTCACCCCGAGATATTAGAGGGTGCAATGCTTGCCTCGCCCCACATTGCTGGCTACTCACTTCAAGGTAAGGCTAATGCTACAGCTATGGTCGTACAAGCCCTCGCCGAACATTTCGACTTGCCGTTAAAGGATTGGTATCCAAAGGAGGTAACACCCACCACCCCTCGTCGAATATGTTGGCATGAGCTATCAGCTACGATAGCGAGCCGTTGCGACCTTGTAGCCGAGAGCCAAGGGCTCAAATCCGAGCCCTCGCAGTTCGAATCAATACGCAACAACTATGACTATCGCAACGAGTATTTTTAGAAGCTGTTTAAATTCGTTTGAGAAATTATTTTATAGCTATTTTATGGTTATTTATCTTCTAATTCGAGACGTATAGCGGTGGCTATATAATGAGAATTAGAAGGTAAAAGAGCCGTAAAGAGTATAAAAGAAAAAAAGTAAATAAATTTTAAACAGTTCCTTAGTTCACGGAGAAGATTACATCATCAACCATAATATCGTGACTATCACATATTAGCTCGTCAAAAATCTGACAGCCAAAGGCGACTCCAATCTTATAGGCACGGAAGCCTGGCAACGACATATACTTATCGTAGAATCCACCGCCACGACCAAGACGTACACCCGAGCGTGTAAAAGCACGTGCTGGCACGATGATAAGGTCTATATCTGCTGCTGGATACTCCTTATCACCGATAGGCTCGGCGATACCAAAGGCACCCGTCTGCATATTCTCGGGCGCGTAGTCGTAGAAACGCATAACATCCCCCTCGACACGCGGCACGACGACATGCTTACCCATCGCACGCCATCTGTCGAGCGTTGCAGCCGTGGGCACCTCGTCTACCATAGCAGCATAGAGGGCTATGCTGTGCGACTCCTTGAAGGCGGCACATTGCTCCACCTGACCAAATATCTCCTCCGCGGCTGCCACCATATCCTGTGCGCTCAATCCCTTTATTCGCTGTCGCACCTCTCGACGTATCGAGAGTTTTAGCACATTTTTTAGCTCCGAACTATTCTCCATACTCTGCTTTATATATAAATAATGTACATTTTTATCATTTTTCCACACTTTTACTATGTAAAAAGTCTATTTGGGTATTGTTATTATGCAAACAATTCTTATCTTTGCAGTATGTTTTGACAGCATCAAAGGCTGCAAGACGTAATAAACACCGATAAACTACAAAACTATTTACAAATATAATTAAAATTTTTACACTATGGGATGTTTCTTAACTAATTCATCAGTGGGAAAGAAGCTTGTCATGAGTATCTCGGGATGCTTCCTCGTACTCTTTATTCTCTTCCACATGGCCATGAACCTCACCATGCTCTTCAGCTGGCAGAGTTACAACGCTATTTGCGAGTTCCTCGGTGCTAATTGGTATGCACTCGCTGGTACTGCACTTTTGGCAGCAGGTGTTCTTGTACACTTTGTCTACGCCTTCATCCTCACCATCGACAACTACCGCGCTCGTGGTAAGCAGCGTTATGCTGTTACCGTACAGGAGAAGGGTGTATCGTGGGCATCGAAGAACATGCTTGTTCTTGGCGTTATCGTAATCCTCGGTCTTGGTCTTCACCTCGTACACTTCTGGTCGAAGATGCAGCTTGTTGAGATTATGGGTGCTCACGCATCTGTAGTTGGCGGTCTTGACATACCAGCAACTAACGGTGCTGCCCTTATGATGATTACCTTCTCGAAGTGG
>JAFUPR010000100.1 GCA_017481145.1 Alistipes sp.
CCATACCTGGTGGTCGCCCCAGCTTCTTGGTGATAAGTAGTGCATCTATACCTTGTTCTCTGGAAATCTTTAATAAGACTTCTAATCTACTAACACTTACTTCATATTTTAACGAGGCTTGCACCAAAGTTAAGTGATTTTTCTCAATATCAGATACAATGTGTTGTTTTAATGAACCATCGGCTCGAATGTTTTTCTTTCGATGAAGTGCGGTGGGACCTTGTTCTTTGTAGAGATGCCAAAGATAGCTTAACCTCTTTGCATCAATACCATAATTTTTGGCAATCGATTTGACCGAGTAACCTTCTTCGAGCATCCTCATATACTTGAGCAATGCTGCGTAATCGTGCTTTTTTCTCATTAAGAAACCCCAAAAGTTTTTTGTCCAAACTTTTGGGGTCAATTCATTTACCCGACGGTCTTTTTTTGTGTACGAACGGCCTGATTATGACTACGAACGGACGAGATACTCTTCGAGTTTAACACGCCACTCATCGGGCATAGCCACCGTCTGCTGCAGCTCAAAGTCGAAGGCCACCATCACCGACGAACTCTCCGTAAGAGTCCTATCACCCGACATAATACGCTGGTGCAAGGTCATGCTCTTAGTGCCTATGCGCGACACATCCGTAACCACGACGATATCATCCTGAAGACGCACCTGTCCGAGATAGTCCGTGTGTGTCGAGGCAGTTATAATCCTCAACTTATCAAAGACTCCTGTTATGCCCAAGACCTCACGATAAAATTCGGTCTTGCCCATATCAAAATAGCTCTGCTGCCATATATTGTTCACGTGCATGAACGAGTCGACATCCGAAAATCGCTTCTGCACAGGCGTAATCAACTTCTTAGCCATAACATATCATCTAATTACCTCTACTTCACCACCCTCGCCAAAGGCTATAATCGAGCTGGGCTTCAGCGTGGGCTTACCCTCAAAACGAGGATGCACGACATAGTCTACACCCTTCAATATAACCTCGTCGACATCCTTCAACCTCTTTGCCGCGGACTCCCCCGACAGATTTGCCGAGGTCGACACTATGGGCTTGCCGAACTTACGCAGTAGCGCCTGGCAAAAATCGTGCTGAGGCACACGCACACCAAGGGTCTTAGCCTCGGGGATAAGGTTTGACGCAACACCCACAGCACCAGGGAGTATCACTGTGAGCGGCTTGTCGGCCATCTCCATAACCTCGAAGGCTATGCCTGGCGCTCGGTTGACATACCTCACAACCATGTCTGCATCGCGACATAGGCACAACATCGAATGTTTATCCTCGCTACGTTTCAGCTGATATACCTTTGCAACAGCCTCCTCATTCGTGGCATCACATCCTATACCCCACACCGTATCCGTAGGATAAAGTATCAAACCACCCGCGCGTAATACCGCTACACACTCCTCAACAGCCCTCTGCATAGTCTACTTCTTGGCTCTTAGTTCGTTAAAACAGTGGCGACATATAGGCTGATAGGTATCATGAGCACCCAACAACACCTGCTTGTCGTCGGCCGTAAGACGATGCGAGTGGTTGGCGAGGTCGCCACAACGCACACATATAGCGTGTACCTTGGTGACATACTCGGCCGTAGCCATAAGCGCAGGCATCGGGCCAAAGGGGACACCCATATAGTCCATATCAAGACCTGCGACAATGACTCTCACGCCACTATCCGCCAACTTGCGACATACATCGACGATACCATCGTCGAAGAACTGCGCCTCGTCGATACCTACAACATCGACATCCGAAGCCATCAACAATATGTTCTGTGCCGACTCCACGGGGGTTGACAATATCGCATTGGCATCGTGCGATACGACCTCCGCCTCGGAGTAACGTACATCTATCGACGGCTTAAAAATCTCTACCTTAAGATTGGCAAACTGAGCACGCTTCATACGACGAATCAGCTCCTCGGTCTTTCCCGAGAACATCGAGCCACAAACGACCTCAATCCACCCCTTGTGTTTATTATTTTCTAAAAACATGAGACTATCTATTTAGTTTATTCTTCCACAATCATCTACCCATAGTCGCTATTCGTCTAAGCGCATAATCTTAGCACCAAGGGCGTTAAGTCGTTTGTCTATATCGCGATAACCACGATCTATCTGCTCTACATTCTGGATGGTGCTCGTACCCTCAGCACTCATCGCCGCTATGAGCAGCGCCACACCTGCACGTATGTCGGGCGAGGTCATATTTGCTGCACGCAGCGGGTGCTCGTGGTTGTGACCTATGACCGTAGCACGATGCGGATCACAGAGGATAATCTGTGCGCCCATATCTATAAGCTTATCGACAAAGAATAGGCGGCTCTCAAACATCTTCTGGTGTATGAGCACCGAACCCTTAGCCTGCGTAGCCACCACCAGGAATATGGAGAGCAGGCCGGGCGTAAGTCCTGGCCACGGAGCGTCAGCGATGGTCATAATCGAGCCATCAATAAAACTCTCTATGCTGTAGTGCTCCTGCGTGGGGATGTAGATGTCGTCACCACGCTGCTCGAAGCGTATGCCCATGCGTGCAAACTGCTGAGGTATGATGCCAAGGTTGTCGTACGACACACTCTTTATCGTCAGCTCCGAGCGCGTCATTGCCGCCATGCCGATGAAACTACCCACCTCGATCATGTCGGGGAGCATCGTGTGTTCCGTACCTCCGAGCGACTCCACGCCATCAATGGTTAGGAGGTTTGATGCTATGCCCGAAATCTTAGCACCCATACGGTTAAGTATCTTGCATAGCTGCTGAAGGTAGGGCTCGCACGCTGCATTATATATTGTCGTGCGTCCCTCGGCCAATACCGCCGCCATGACAATGTTAGCAGTGCCCGTCACCGAGGCCTCGTCAAGAAGCATATATGTACCCTTCAGGCGCTTAGCCTCGACGGTATAAAACTCGTCGCTAAGGTCGAAGTTGAAGTCGGCGCCAAGCTTCTGGAAGCCCAGGAAGTGGGTATCTAACCTACGACGGCCAATCTTATCGCCACCAGGCTTAGGCATGAAGCCCACACCAAAGCGAGCCAACAGCGGGCCAATCATCATCACCGAGCCACGCAGCCTACGACAACGCTTATGATAATCTGCCGTGCGCAGATACTCGAGGTCTATCTCGTCAGCCTGAAGAGCGAAGTCGTCGTCCGACAGACGCTCAACCTTGACGCCCATCTTCGACATCAACTCAAGAAGCTGCATAACATCTGCTATGATGGGTACGTTGTGCAACACCACGCGCTCCGACGTCAGCAACGTAGCACATATAATCTGAAGGGCCTCATTCTTTGCGCCCTGCGGCCTAATCTCGCCCTTAAGACGATGACCACCCTCTACAATAAACTTTGCCATACGCTCAAATTTTTCCAAAGATACTAAATTTTCAACAACAACAGCAAATTATATCGTAATAAGTTTTCAACAATCAACGAATATTCCACCCTTAGACCATACCTCTTTTAGTTTATTATATTCGCCTTTTAGTAGATATACTACAATATTTTCAGACTTATAGCACACTTGTATTGTTCTAAAGGTAGAAACACGTTTCGCGCAATAAAAAACTTTTTGTTACTTTGCACCACAACAACAAAACTGTGTGCATTATGAAGAACTTTATCGACCACATAAATCTCAGCGATAAGTACGACGCCATCACCATTGGCGACGACCTCTCTATATTCTCGTTCAACGCCTCGGACACGCAGCATCTACCCAAAGAGCCACAGAAGCTCTCACAGGCATCTATCGCCATCTGCACGTCGGGCAGCTGCCATATAAAGATTAATCTGCAGGAGTATGAGGTCGAATCACCGATGCTACTTGCGCTCATGCCTGGACAGATTATCGAGGCCATAGGCCACAGCCAGAATTTCGCAGGCTACGCCATAATGCTCTCGCGACGTTTTGTCGACATGCTCAACCTACCTGGGTGGCAGCAGCAGTATATGATGATGTATAACAACCCGCTCAACAAGATTGACAGCGAGAAACTTACGGCCATACGTATCTTCTTTGCCATCCTCTACCGCGCCGCCTCGAACGAGGAGAACCCCTTCCGTCTGCAGGTCATAGAGAATCTTATACGTGTGTTCTACTATGGTGGTGTTCACCAGTTTAAACAGGGTGATGCACCGAGTGGCACGCCTAAGAATAGTATCGTCGAGCGATTCATCGCCCTTGTTGAAGAGCACTATCGCGAGGAGCGACTCATAGGCTTCTATGCCGACAAGCTCTGCATCACACCCAAGTACCTCTCGAAGTTAGTAAAGGAGAACACGGGGCGCTCGGCTGGTGAGTGGATTGAGAGTCACGTGATACTCGAGGCGCGCGCCATGCTCCAATCGTCGGATATGACCATCCAGCAGATAGCCACCTCGCTCAACTTCCCCAACCAATCGTTCTTCGGCAAATACTTCAAACGTGCCACAGGCCTCTCGCCCAAGCAGTATCGCCACGGCGGGGATAAGTAGCGAAATGACACCATATATTCAATAATAATATAGGATGAGGGCGCCATAAGGTGCCCTCATCCTATATTATTATTGAATATCCTACATCATTACAATATCATCCATCGTCCCCACCTCGGCATATACCAACGAGGCACGTGACACACGAGTACCACTCCGCGAGAAGCTATCGATTTCGGTACGACCATCGTAGGTAAACTTCTTAGGCTTCGTCTGGCATATCTCCGTATAGTTACCCTCAACATCCTTCGCAGCACCGAAGAATATCAGCTCGTCGTCATAGTCGACGGGGAAGTAGGCAACACTATCCTCTGCAGCGCCCTCCTTCACAAGACCCTCGATAAGGTACTCATAATCGCAGTACTCGAATCCCGAGGCATCGAGTGCCGAGAAGTAATACTCCACTGCATTAGCATCGACCGTGGCAGATACTACTACCATAGCATCGCAATAGTCGCGGTAGTTCTCCCACACGGGATCTACGCCACACATCTCCTCAATATCGAAGTAGCCATTAACCTCCAACGACATATCGAGCTCGGCATACTCCGTGTCGGCCGTATTGAACTTCACGCGTGTAAGTCCCGTCGTGGGGCTTGCAGCCTGGCAACCAAAAACTAACACCTCATACTCGGTATTGGGTGTAAGACCTTTCATCGTATGCACCTCAGTACCCTTACTATATGACAGGTTGTAGTTCTCGATGATATGCTTAATGACAATATCGTCGGTAGTCTCGCCATAGACACTGCTCTTAGCAAGCATAGATACATAAGTATCGTCATTACTAGTCTCGATGGTTATGGTAGCACGGCGGCTCTTAACATCCGAGAAGCTTATGGTAAAGGTATTGTCCGAGGCTGCTACACCACCAGTCTTGAAGTAGTGACGCACAGGCGTAGAGTTGATGATAGCCTCGCTATTCATACCGAAAGCCCAGAGGACATACTCCGTATTTGCATCGAGCTCACCCTCCCACACAGCCTTATCGTAGTAGGCCAACTCATTGAAGATGAAGTGCAAGCCCTGCTCAGGGGTCTCGAAGAATGAAGAGTATAGACCCTTCTGCTCTTCCCATGATGCCGAGCAGTAGCTGCGGAATGTCTCGTCATCCATGCTCTTAGGGCAGTCGGCCGCAGCAAAGAGACCAAAGAAGAAGGGACCATCATAATTCACAGCATCAATAGTCATCTTAACGTAGGGGCCATCAACCTCTGCGTCGAGGTCGAAGTCTACGACATAATCATCCACAGCCTTTGTTGTGATAGCCAAGCGACATATCTCGGTCGTAGGCTTCATGGTTGCCACATCGAAGCCATAGGCGTATGCTACATACTTTGTATTGGGTGTCACTCCGTTGATACGATGACCATACTGCTCACCCTCGAGCATAAAAGCGGGCATCACTGATGCGACGTCGCTACCGAAAGCATTAGCAAATCCTTGAAAGACATCCATGTCGCTGGCCCAAAGGGCTACGTCATCCTCCATGAGACCATTTTCTTCGATATACTTACCATTACCCAATATAAATACGTATGAGAGCGTAGGATCCTTCGGCACGATATCCATGATGATATTTGTCGAGTTTACCTCCTGGAGATTGAAGCTTATAGAGTGCTCAGCGCCCTCGGCCTGACGCACAACAATCGTCACGTTGGGATATACTCCTGGGTACGACACATCTATACGACATGTACGCACCGCCTGCTCGTAACTCTTTGCCACATCGAACGATAGCTCACCGTCGACATCCAACGAGATGTTATTCACCCAGCTATACTCTGGTGTGACGAGCAATTTTGCCCCCTCCTTGGGATTCTCCAAGGTGTAGTTGAGCGTATAACGACCACCCTCGGCTGTAACCTCAACCTCAGTGCTGACAAACGTTAGCACGGGCGTCTTCTCCTCTGGCTCGGGAACTACAAGCTCATCGCCCTTACACCCCGCAAGGAGTGTAAGAGTGAAGGCTGCACACATTATTAACCAAATATTTTTCATAACTTGAGTCTTCATTTAGATGTTTGCCAACTGATTATGCTTCGGGACAACCTTCGATAGCGCCCGAGTATGTACCCTTGAAGTTGCGATCATCGTTGTGGGTCACATCAAACTCAACATCGTAGGTCTGTGTATCCTCATGATATGTGAGCGTCAATGTAGCATCCTTGAAGACATTCTTGCTACCGTTGAACTTACTTGAATTTATATCGATGAACGGAGCAGTATCAACATAATTCACTCCCAACGTATAGACACCTGTCGGGATATAGTTCACAGATGAATCAGCGACACGCAGATCAAAAAGGATAGTATACTGTGCATCAGCATCCACAACCACGAGCTCCCAGTTGTTCGAATACCAATGCTTAGCCGTAAACGTTGTCCAGTTGATAGTGTCAGCGGGAGCCTCAGGCAAAACGATCTCCATGCCGTCAACCTTACCTGCGTACGTAAGCTTGAAGGTACGACCATCCTGTACTCGGAACGAGATATCGAACAAATAGGTCAAATTCTCAGTGTCAATGGTCACGTTGGCAACAGCCTCGGTCGACTCATACTGACCCTCACCCTCAACACGAAGAGTAGTGCCATCCATATCAAGATAGCGACCCTCAACGGGGCTACCAGTAGCATAGGCTCCAGCCAACAAGTACTCCGAAGCGGGGCCAAATGCATCCAATACTACGCGATAGTTTTCAACGCCCTCAACCGTCTGAGTGAACGTCAGATACCAGTTTGCATTATCTTCGTAAGAGCGTGCTGTCGCCGTATTGAGCTCAACCTCAATAACCTCGGTGCTGGGCTCAAGTGATATACCATTGATAGCGCCCACAAACTCCGTCTCGATAACATAGTTACCCTCAAGCGTACCATAGAACGAAAGCATATACTTCTGGTTATCCCAGTCGATATCTACGTGGAGAGTACCCGTAAGCATGGTCTTAGCCTCCTCGCCAGCAACTGTAAACGTAGATGTCTCACCATTGAACTCACCAGCCTCCACGGCACGTGTAGAGAACTCCTCGGCCGAGGTACTTATGGTGTACGAATTTTTCACGATATAGTTAGCCTTGAACGAGTTAACAATATCAAACTTGGCAGCATTGCCAGCCTCGTCTGAGAGGTTCAATGTCCAGTTTACGCCATCGGTAGATGATGCCTCGGCAGAAGTAAACTTAGCATCCACGGTGATGATATCTATAACGGGCATATTGTCCACATCACCAGTGTACGTAGCCACTAAATGACGGCCATCCTTAAGATATAGGTCAATATCGAAGCTATAAGCCTTAGTCTCGGGATCGATATCCACGATTACACGGCCACTTGAGAGCTGCACGCCATTATCGTAGCCATATGTTGAGTAACGATACGAGCTCACACAACCAGGCTCGGTAGACTCCTTAACCTCATACGTGCCTGCAATGAGATAATCCTTCTCTGCATCGCTATAGATATCCAGACACAAGGTCTTCTCGTTATATGCGAAGTTATCAGCCTCCGTAGCATCGGGATACGAGAACATAATATAGCAGCTTGAGCCATACTTTGTACCGCGAGCACGCGTATACTCGTGCGAGATAATCTTGCTGGGGTCGTCGTCAGTCTTAAATGTAGTGCTCTTCATCGTCTCCTGCTCATTACCTGTAGCAGCAACGTAGAGTACGTACTCCGTATCGCAAGTTAGGTCAGCAACCTCCACAGACTCACGATTGTCAACAGCAATCTCCTCACCCGACTGAAGCACGTATGCCATCTCGGGAGCCTTCATCGATGCAGGCATAACAACGTATGCTATCTTCTCGGCATTCTCGGTCTGCACGCGGAAGTGCATCTGCTCGTGGTCCTTCTGCACAATCTCCACCTCAAGGGTTAGCGTGCCGAGCTCTACTGTGGTCATATATAGGTTATTAGATCCTTCGGTAGCAGTCTCGTTCTTAGCCGCAGCAACAATGGTATAGCTTGTTGCAGGCGTGAGGTCCTCGACCTTTACATTCTGCGCCTCGGTGGTAGCAACATCCAACTTAACACCATCGGCAAGTATCGTTTCGAGAGTGGGAGCTGTTGTGCCATCCTCAAAGACCATATAGGCAGCCTCAGCAGCATCCGTGAGTGTCACCGTAAAACTCAGCGTTCTGGCAGCAACATCACCCTTTGCAAGGACAACCGTGGGGGCAGGAACTTTCTCCTCGGGCTTCTGCTCAGGAGCCTCGGTCTCACAACCAACTGCTACGCACAATAGAAGTGCGAAAAGCGAATAGATAACGTGTTTCATAGTCGTGGTTTGTTAGATTAATATGTTTTCTATTTATTTTATTTGCGTGTAAGAACTATATCACTACAGCCGTAGAAGTAAGCCATCCAGCCGAAGCCCGTAAAGTCGTAGGCCAACGAGGGATAGTAGCCTTCCAGCGGCGACGATATTGTGAGCGTATCGCCATCATCCGAAACCTTCACGTTGAGCGTGGTGTCGAGCTTAATGCTCTGAGCCTCAGCCTGAGCACTCACCATGAAGCAGTTACCATAGAACATCCAACCAATAACACTATAGCGAGCCTGACCATCGATGGTCACGACATCACCCTCGGCGATATCCATAACCCACTTGGGACCGAACTTCTCCTCGGGGTTCTCTATGCCCTCACCAATAAGTCCCTGAATACCGTAGTACTTAATATTATTCCAGCCATCGACCAAAGCAACGAGCTGGTTGTTCGAGCGATAGTCGTAGTCATAATTATCGACACTCGCAACAATGGTCACCGTGAACTGAGAGGTAGCGGGGTCGGCAAATCCATCCGTTACGGTCTGCGCACCCTGCCACTCGCCAAGAAGGCTCTCGAAGAGCTCCGACTCAACGAGTTCGTTCTTCTCTACCGCAGGTGTCGTCTGCTCCACGGCGAGCTGCATGCGGTTACCCTTATCGTCTATGGCCATGATAGCCACCGTATATGATGTCTCGGGCTTTAGTCCCAGCTGAGGAATAGTCTGCGCCGATGTGTACTTAACGCCCACGTTCATCGCCGCATAAGAGATAAAGGCGTTCTCATCCTCAAGCTCAGCCATCAACTCCTCATACTTCTTGGTCTCGGCGAAGTAGTAGTAATACTCCTCGACACCCGACGTGGGCTCACAACTTACCGTCATCGAGTAGGCATCTACCGCACTAAACTCTACTGCTACACTCTCGGTCGAGGGGAGAGCCTTGGGCGTCGTAAACTCCTTAATAGCGAACTTCTCAACATCATTCCAGTAGAAAGCGAAGATTACAAACTCCGTCTCTGGGCGGTAGCCCGCATTGCTTACAAAGTCAAGCGTATCGTCTTTGAACAGCATCTGCTCGCACACCTCATCATAGGTGGCACCCGTCATATCGGCGAAATTTCTCAGCGACTCGTCAAACTCTGCCCTGATATCCTCGAGATTAGCACTCTCCCAGCTCTTCTTAGACATCACATCGCAATAGTAGTATGCCTCCTTATCCTGCGGCAACAGACTATAGACAACCTGGAATGCCGTCAGTCGAGCATCATCTATACTTATATTAATAACTTGATCGTTGACCTGCTCCTCAGGAGGTGTGGGGGTATTAGGCTTCTGTGCTGGTTCTTTCTCACAGGCTGCAACCGCCAAGGTTAGAATCAATAGGCAGAATAATCTTCTCATAAAAGGTGGTTTTAGGTTTGTTTCTAAAACAAAATTAAATACGGTCACAAAAATTTCCAAGAAAAGATATGTTATATTAGTATAACAATTAAAAAAATTATTATTACTTTTGTGTAACAAAAACATCTAATTTACTGGTCTAATGAGTATTATATCTAAGCACTGCAAAAGGCATAAAATAGGATATGTTATACCAATTGTTACATTGGTTTTGTTACATATTACCCCTTACTCCTATGCCAATGCACCAACCTCTATAACACTACTGAATAATATCGAAAAATTTGAGCAGTATTATGCTAACGACTACGACAAAGCCCTACACTACGCCCGTCTGGTAGATGCTGACTTAGACACCACTAACTTAAATGCCACTAATGCAGCTATATACGACCTCTTAGCACAGAACTACGAGGAGCATGAATTTAGCTATACCGAAGCATTAAGATATCGTCGTCGCTCGTGTACCATTTACCAAGGCTTAGGCGATAAGGCTAACCATGCGCGCACGTTAGCCGATATTGGTCGTCTATACTTTCGCTTAGGCGACTATCACAACGCCTTTACATTCAGCCACCAAGCACAGGAAATGGCCGACACGACGAACAATCGCGTAACGCTACGTGAGACATATCTAACGATGGAGCTTGTTGACTACTTCTACAACAAAGATACAGCCTCAGCTATGCGCTACAACCGCCTCGTATCGGAGAACTACACCAATCGCGACGAGGCACGACAGACGATGCGTGCGCTAAACAACCGCTTTCACTACCCACTAACGCCAAATCAGGTTGACGAGATTCTATCACGCAGTGAGGCTCTTAACGCCACATACGACTATGACGACCTGCTCATAAACACCTACCTCAACGTAGCGTTGCAACAGATACTCTTTGGCGACCTGGAAGAGTGTGCCGAATTTCTCGCTCTGGCAAAGCCTATGATTAAGACATACAAGGATGAGGGCTACTATTACTCAGCCTTAGGATTCTATCATATAAATATAGGGGATATAAAGAGCGCCATCGACGACACGCGCCGCTCCATAGAGATACTCTCTAAGGGCGACTTCGACGAGAAGAACGTACACTCCTACTTCCTACTTCAGGAACTTTATCACCTCGACGGTAAGTATAAGGAGGCATACCTCGCACTTATGCAGTTTGCCGAGATATACACGCGCCAAAACAATACCGAGTCGGCAATTAAACTATCGAAACTTATCAACGAGCTTGAGCTTAAGCATGCCGAGGAGGGCTACCGCCAACAGCGCCTACATTTAGAGCAGCAGCAGGAGTACGACGCCCTATTATGGCGCATACACGCCTACGCTCTTGTAGTCCTAACAATATTCTGCATCCTCGTCATCTCACGCCATCGTCTACAACGCAAGAACCAGCGACTTAAAAGCGCCAAAAACGAGCAGGAGATAAACCACAAGAATGAGATTATCCGACTGCAAAAGATGCAGCAATATCAAGAACAACACAACATATCTAAGCTCACCGACGAACTTATACTCATAGCCAACACGCCCGACAATAAGGTCTTACGCTCAGAGTTAAAGCAGATAATCCAGCGCCTACAAAAGGGCACAAACGGCAATAGCGACTGGGTAGAGGTCGAGCAGATGATGATTGACAGCAACGACACCTTCTTCGAGAACCTCATTCGCGAATACCCCAATCTCACAAAGAACGAGCGTAAGCTCTGCACCTTTATACACCTAAACCTCTCGACAAAGGAGATTTCGAATATCACACACCAGAGCATCGGCAGCATCAATATTGCCCGCTCGCGCCTACGTCGTAAGTTCGGCATCACGGGTGACGACAAGTCGCTCATAGCCTTCCTCGACAGGTTTAAGGGCCCGACAACGGAGTAGACGACTTGAAAGGCTATACTATTTCCGAGAAATATCTTCTTATTACATCGTCATATAAATCCGCGATGGTGAGCATTATACCACACTCTGTGACACCGCCAAGGTCGTCGTTACGGTAGGCGTCGAAGGTCTGCATCGTAGGCGATAGACGCATATACGAGGATATCATCGGTGGCACCGCACGACGCATCTGCCGCATGCGTCCAAGCAGAATACGATAGTTATCCCGAGGGCTTGCAGCGTTGAAGTAGCGACATAGACAGCGGTGGCTAAGACCCACATTCAGAGGCTCATGAGCAATGGCCAAAGGCTCCCTCGCAGGGAATACGTATTGCATAAATCCAACAAGTAGATTACGTGCTCGCACACCCAACGATGGATAGAGCGTCACTCGTCCAAAGAGATAGTCAGCACGCTCCCTATCGACGATGCGCGCAAGCCCCTGCCACAATGCATCCAACGCAAAGATACTCTTAGCGTTACCTCCTCGCTGATAGGCTAGGTTAACAAACGAGCGACCAAGCTCCACACCGCACGGAAGCACCTCAAAACGAAAGCGCTCCGAAAGGCTAAAGTAGCGACAAAACGACAGACGTTCGGGGCATGTGCTACGCCCCACAGCATAGCGATAACCACCAATGATCTGCTCTGCGCAGTTGTCCCAGATGATAAGCTGGCGATAGGTGCCATCGAGGTCGGCTCTATCTATAGCCTCACTCTCGCTCATAGCGACACCTACCGAGCCGAAGGCCTCTACTCTGAGCTTTGCAACCTCACACATAAGTCCCCGAAGCATCGCCCCATCGAAGCTATAAATCGAGGCATCGAAATGTGTTGTCACACCCAAATGTGTAGCACACAGAAGTTCGCCACACAACCCCGAAGAGTAACGCTTACGCCCCATACTGGCAGTATAAATTTGGTCTTTTATCATCACCCTATGTTTTAAAGTTTTTGTACTTCGCAAAAGTGGATATACACGAACAGATAAATTTTCAGCCCACGGAGGGTAAAAATGGCTCGATATATTTGTCTCTTTCGTCGATTTTTTTGTATCTTAGCGCCGTTATTTTTTACTTTAGTAAAAGTTGAGCAAAAATGGCTGCTGAAACATATCATATCCCCGTGATGCTTGGAGAGTGTATCGATGCGCTTGACATCAAGCCTGATGGCATCTATGTCGATCTCACGATGGGTGGCGGTGGCCACACGCGCGAGATACTCAACCACCTCGGTCCCGAGGGTCATCTATACTCCCTCGACCAGGATCCCGATGCTCAGGCTAATGCCCCCGACGATGCACGTCACACCTTCGTGGCGTCGAACTTCCGCTTCCTACGTGGAGCACTGCGCCTACGTGGCGTGGAGCATGTCGACGGCATCCTTGCCGACCTCGGTGTATCGTCGCACCACTTCGACGCCAAGCACCGTGGCTTCTCGTTCCGTGGAGAGGCTCCATTAGATATGCGCATGAACACCCGCGGAGGGCGTACAGCTGCCGACATTGTCAACACATACACAAATGATGCCTTAACGCGTCTTTTCGCCGAATATGGCGAGTTGGACACCACATGGAAGATAGCAAACTGCATAGAGCGTGCCAGAAACGTTAATCCCATAATGACGACTGCCGACCTTGTCGAGGCGGTTAAACCCTGCACCCCACCGAAGGATGAGGCTAAGTTTCTCACCAAGCTATTCCAGGCACTGCGCATAGAGCTTAATGGCGAGATGGAGGCACTGAAGATGGCCATGGAGCAGAGTCTCAAGGTGCTCAAGCCTGGTGGTCGTCTGGTGGTCATGTCGTACCACTCGCTCGAGGATCGCATCGTAAAGAACTTCATGCGTAGCGGCAACACCGAGGGACGTATTGAGAAGGACTTTTATGGACGTGCCGCGACACCATTTAGGCTCATAACGCGTAAGGCTGTAGTCCCCACAGCCGAGGAGTTAGAGAGAAATCCACGCTCGCGAAGTGCCAAGCTGCGCGTAGCCGAAAAGATATAGTAAGATTTGCAACATGACACACGAAGATAACAACATACCCCAGGAGCAAGAGTTGCTCCACGAGCAGCGTAACCGCATACGTCGTGAGGTGATAATCCTCAACAACGAGGAGGAGGGCGTGGATGAGGACGAACGTGACAGTGAGGGTGACAGTGGCGACCATGAGGGTGATGCCAAGCCCGAGAAGCCGTGGATGATCTTCACCACAGGCTCGATACTCACCGACGGCACACTGCCCTACTACCGCTACTTCATCGCCATCGCTGCAATGTGCTTTCTTAGTATCTTCCTCACGTTCATGTCGCTGAACGCCGACAGAGAGTATCGTCTGAGAGAGAAGTATGCCTTGGCGCTCTATGAGCGCTCTGTACTCAAGGAGGAGGAGCGCTACAGCCTATCGTCAAAGAACGCCGTACAGAAGCGTCTTGAAGAGCATGGCATAGAGCTCGTAGACCTCTCGAAAGATAGCAGACTCATAAAACGATAACCACTATGGCAGGTAAAGATAAGAGCAAAATAAATAGGACCTCAGCAACAGGCTCGAAACAAGCAAAGCGAGGTAATGCTAAGCGCGACATCATCTCGCGTGTGAAGTCGCTATATGCCGCCTTCATACTCATAGCCCTCATCGTCGTAGCACGTCTGGTGTGGGTCATCTGGATAAGCCCCTCGGTAAGACATAACGACGAAGTTATGGACGAGGGCATCTACCGCTACAGTACCATCGAGGCACACCATGGCACGATATTCTCGCGCGACGGTGAGCCGTTAGCCATATCGAGCCGTCGCCATGATGTAATCATCGACTTCCGCTCGCAGGGTATGCGCGAGGTAGATCCCGAGGTCTACCAAAACAATGTCGACTCACTCTCGCAGCTTCTTGCCGCATACTTCGACAAGGAGGATGCCGCCAAGCACAACTACGAGTATATACCCGCTGAGGAGTACCGCCGACGTCTCATACAGAAGCGCGAGGAGGCACGCGATCGTGGTTATAGGATAATGCCGCGCATAATTACCACCGACGAGTGGGAGATGATGCGCCGCAGCTATCCTATCTTCAATGGCAACTTAGGCTATGTCCTCGACGACAACCCCGTGCAGATGCGCCTCTACCCCTCGGATGACGTCGCACGCCAGACCATAGGTCGCCACGATACACTCGTAGTAAATGGCAAGAAGGTGCCAGGCACAGGTCTCGAGTTGATGTACTACGACGAGATCAACGGCGAGGATGGCGTGAGCAAGGAGCAATGGATAGCCCATGGCTTCTGGGCACGTGTGAGCGACGAGCACAACCGTCCTGCAGTGGATGGCTGCGACATCGTCACCACCATAGATGCTGGCCTGCAGCGTTTAGCGCATGAGCGCTTAGACACCATGCTTCGTCGTCAGCATGCCTCGTTTGGCGTGGCAATAGTCATGGAGGTGGAGACGGGCAATATACTTTCGATGGTGAGCCTCGGCTCGGCCAAGGAGCGCGGCACGACATATAGCGAGCGTGTCTACAACCACGCCGTAAAGACCAAGATGTGCCCAGGCTCAACGATGAAGCTCGCCACAACAATGGCACTTCTGGAGATTGGAGACTACACGCTCGACACGAAGGTCGACCTCGAGCACTCACGCCCAGGACGCCCCGTACGTATAGGTGCTGGCAAGGTTGAAGACTCGCATGACGTGGCGGGCAAGGATAACGACAGCCATGTGACACTCAAGGAGGCCTTTGCACACTCCTCGAATGTATACTTTGCCAAGGCCGTGTACGACAAATTCAAAGACGACCCCGCGAAATATACCAACTACCTCGCTAAGCTCGGCTTCACGAGCGATGTGGGCATGGCAGAGTATGGCGAGCCTAAGGGACAGATGAAGATGGCGGGCACGAAGGAGTGGAACACCGACGGTAGCACAGCCTCACGTCTACCACGCTTGGCATACGGCTACGAGGTCGAGGTACCACCGATACACATGATAACCTTCTACAACGGCGTAGCCAACAATGGTCGCATGGTTGCCCCGCGCCTTGTTGACCGTGTTGTGCGTGATGGCGAGGTGGTAAGCCGTCCACCAGTGGTGACGCTCAACCACCGTATGTGCTCAGCTAAGACCTTAGCACTTCTTGACACATGTCTTGCAGCGGCATCCGAGCGCACAGGAACAAAGTTCCGCGACCTGCCTATAGCCTTTGGTTGTAAGACTGGCACGGCGCAGGTGTGGTCGAACTTTGTCACGGTAGGGACTATCGACCATGAGCAGATGGCAAATGGCATGACACCCTCCGACGACCACTACTACTACGGGTCGATAGTCTGTACCATGCCGCAGGAGAATCCCAAGTACACGGTCTTGGTGGCGGTGTGCAAGCAGCATACAAAGAGCCACCCCTCGTACTACGGCATAGACCTCGCGGGCCCCGTGGCGGCAGATATCCTCGAGTACATCTACGCCAACGACCCCTCGTTGCACGCCACGATAGAGTCTGCACCCTCGCCCTACGCCCCAACGAGCATCAAGGCTGGCAATACGGAGTATGTGGCGAAGGTCAGCCGCACATTGGCATCGCAGACTGAGAACGATAGCGCAGGGGCAGCGTGGAGCACGACGAAGGTGGACATCGGCGGTCATACGACAATCACGGGCGTAGACATCACTCCAGGCATCGTCCCCGACGTACGTGGCATGGGTCTCTCGGATGCTCTCTACCTGCTCGAGAGTATGGGACTGGCGGTGACACATACGGGTAGTGGCCGTGTACGTACGCAGAGTCTCATTGCAGGACATAAGATGGATGCCGAACGCCAAGGCACAATACACCTGACACTTGAACGATAACAGATGACAAAGAGATTAAACGAGTTGCTCGACGATGTTCGAGCTATAGAGATAATAGGCAACACTAACGCCGAGGTTACGGCTCTTGTCTACGACTCGCGTACTGTGGAGAGTGGCAGCTGCTTCTTCGCCGTAAGAGGCACAGCGAGCGATGGACACAACTATATCGACGCAGCCATCGAGCGCGGCGCCGTGGCAGTGGTATGCCAGGAGCTCCCCGAGCACCACGCAGAGGGGGTAGTCTACATTGTTGTCGAGGATAGCAACATAACGATGGCGGCCATGGCAGCGGCCTTCTATAATCACCCCTCGCGCGAGCTGAGACTTGTGGGTGTGACAGGCACAAATGGTAAGACCACGACGGCAACGCTCCTCTACGACATGTTCATGGCCATGGGCTACAGCGCAGGACTAATCTCGACGGTGGTATATCGTATAGGCTCACGTAGCGTTTCCTCGACACATACTACACCTGACGCCATACGTCTTAACGCCATGATGCGCGAGATGGTCGACGCGGGGTGCGACTACTGCTTCATGGAGGTGTCGTCACACGCCGCAGCGCAGCACCGCATCGACGCACTTCACTTCACGGGTGCGCTCTTCACGAACCTCACGCACGACCACTTAGACTACCACGGCACATACAAGGAGTATATCCGTGCCAAGCGCTCGTTCTTCGACGCCTTAGATCGTGATGCGTGGGCCGTTACGAACATCGACGACCGCAATGGTGAGGTGATGGTACAAAACTGCCACGCCAAGGTACGCCGCCTATCACTGCGCTCCATAGCCGACTACCGCACGAAGATTATCGAGATGCATACCGACGGTATGCTCCTAAATATCAACGGCGAGGAGCTGTGGGTTAAGTTCACAGGACGTTTCAATGCCTACAACCTTACGACCGTATATGCCGCAGCGACACTCCTTGGTATCGACAAGATGGAGGTGCTCACGACACTCTCGACACTCATGCCCGTGAGTGGTCGCTTTGAGACCATAACAGCAGGTGATGGTACGATGGCCATCGTCGACTACGCCCACACGCCCGACGCGCTGGAGAATGTCATTGCCACCATCGAGGAGGTACGCACCGACGAGCGCGGCCTCATCGTCGTGGTGGGCTGCGGTGGTGACCGCGACCGCACAAAACGCCCAGAGATGGCAGCCATAGCCGTAAGACACGCCACAACGACGATATTCACGTCGGACAACCCGCGTACGGAAAACCCCGAGGCAATCCTCGACGATATGATTGCAGGCGTAGGCGACAAGCGTAACTACCTGCGTATCAGTGACCGTAGGGAGGCTATACGTACCGCCACGATGCTTGCCAAGCGAGGCGACATAATACTCATCGCGGGCAAGGGACATGAGGACTATCAGATCATAGGTAGCACGAAGCACCACTTCGACGACCGCGAGGAGGTGCGCGAGGCGTTACTTTTGACACACAACAATTAATACGACCATTACCCAACAGACAAAACACTACGATAATGCTTTACAAACTTTTTGAGTATCTGAACAATAATACCGACCTGCCAGGCATGCGTATTGGCGAGTATATATCGTTTCGTTCGGCCGCAGCCATCATCCTCTCGTTGCTTATCGCCATCTTCTTCGGTAAGCGCATAATACGCTTCCTGAAGCGCAAGCAGATAGGCGAGGATATCCGCGACCTCGGCCTTGAGGGTCAGCTGCAGAAGAGGGGCACGCCGACAATGGGTGGTATCATCATCATCCTCGCGGTGCTCATACCCGTGCTACTGTTTGGCGACTTAGAGAATGTCTACATACAGCTTATGCTTATCTCGACATTGTGGCTTGGCTTCATCGGCGGCCTGGACGACTACATTAAGGTCTTTCGCCATAACAAGGAGGGACTTAAGGGTCGCTTCAAGATTGTCGGGCAGGTGGGCTTAGGCATCATCGTAGGCACGACCATGTGGCTCTCGGACGATATTGTCATCCACGAGAAGACCTTCGAGACGAACAACTATACCATCATCGACAACGAGACAGGCCGCGAGGTTGACAGCTACACACAGAAGGTTGTGGTGAGCACCACGGCTGAGAAGAGTTCAAAGACATCTATCCCCTTCCTTAAGGATACAGAGCTCGACTACAAGATGCTCACGGAAGGTAACGACACGTTGGCATGGCTGCTGTATATCATCGTGGCCATCTTCGTCATCACCGCCGTCTCAAACGGTGCTAACCTCACGGATGGCATCGACGGCCTACTTACGGGTGTATCCGTACCTATAGTCCTTGTGCTCGGTATCCTCGCCTACCTCTCAGGACATATCATCTACTCGGACTACCTCAATATCATGTATATCCCCGATAGCGGCGAGCTTATCGTCTTTGCCGCAGCCTTTGCAGGCGCTCTTATCGGCTTTTTGTGGTATAACTCCTTCCCTGCGCAGATATTTATGGGCGACACCGGCTCGCTCACCATCGGTGGCATCATCGCGGTCTTTGCCCTCTGCATACGCAAGGAGCTGCTGTTGCCACTGCTGTGCGGTGTCTTCTTGGTCGAGGCACTATCTGTTATGATACAGGTGGGCTACTTCAAATATACGAAGCGTAAGTACGGCGAGGGCCGCCGCATACTGCTTATGTCGCCGCTGCACCACCACTACCAGAAGAAGGGTCTCTTTGAGACCAAGATTATGATGCGCTTCTTTATCGTGTCACTGCTTCTGGCAGCCATGACACTCGTAACGCTTAAGATTCAGTAAACTACTAACCGCAACGATAATGAAACGTAAGATAGCAGTATTGGGAGGTGGCATCTCGGGCTATGGCTCTGCCATCCTCGCCAAGAAGAAGGGATTCGACACCTTCCTCTCGGATATGGGTAAGATAGCACCTAAATTTCGCGATAGGCTCGACGAGTGGGGCGTGGAGTACGAGGAGGGGCAGCACACCGAGGAGCGCATCTTGGATGCCAACGAGGTGATCAAGTCGCCAGGCATACCCGACACAGCACCCATAGTCCTTAAGATTCGTGAGCGCGGCATACCCGTAATCTCGGAGATAGAGTTTGCAGCACGCTACAAGGGCGTGGCTAAGACCATCTGCATAACAGGCTCGAACGGCAAGACTACGACGACATCGCTCATATACAAGATCATGCGCGATGCGGGACGTAAGGTGTCGCTCGGTGGTAACATAGGTGAGAGCTTTGCCTATTCCGTGGCTACCGAGAAGCACTTCTGGCACGTACTGGAGCTAAGCTCGTTCCAGCTTGACGGCTGCTTCAAATTTAAGGCCGACATTGGTGTGTTGATGAACATAACGCCCGACCATCTCGACCGCTACGACTATAAACTCGAAAACTATGCCCGCTCGAAGATGCGCATAGCCGAGAATCAGACATCGGCCGACGCCTTTATCTACTCGGCCGACGACGACATCACACAGCAGATGCTCGCCGAGGTAGACGACAAGCTACGCGCCCGCCAGCTGCCCTTCGCCATCAACACAGCCATAGCCAGTGGCGATGGCGACGCCATACTCGAGGGTCACACCTTCACCGCAACCGTGGGCTCGAAGAGCGTGACGATAGACACGCGCAAGATGCAGATTGAGGGCATGCACAACGTCTACAACGCCATGGCGGCAGCACTCGCAACGCTCGCCGCAGGCATCGACCCCAAGAACATCAAGCGCTCGATCTACGACTTTTCACCCGTAGAACACCGCCTTGAGCCCGCAGGTACGAAGGATGACATACAGTGGGTGAACGACTCGAAGGCTACGAACGTCGACTCCGTATGGTATGCCCTTGAGAGCATGAAACGCCCGACGGTATGGATAGCTGGCGGTACGGATAAGGGGAACGACTATACCCCCGTGAAGGAGTTTGCACGCAAGAAGGTTAAGGCACTCGTATGTATGGGTGTAGATAACGCCAAGCTCGTACGAGAGTTCACGGGCATCGTGCCCATCATCCACGACTGCCACACCTTCGAGGAGGCGATGGTGGCGGCACGCAACGAGGCTACGGCGGGTGATACGGTGTTACTCTCGCCCGCATGCGCGAGCTTCGACCTCTTCCGCAACTACGAGGAGCGTGGTCGTATGTTCAAGGCTTGGGTCAAGGATAATGTACTTCAAAAATAGGGTGCAACAAGATGGATGATAGAAGAGAGATAACGGGAGTAGAGGCTGCCGAGGAGCTCATGACCTCACGCCGCCGCATATTGGAGGGCGACCGCACGCTATGGATAATATATGCGGTATTGCTGGTTGTATCCATACTTGTGGTCTACTCATCGACGGCAAAGATGGCATACGACATAACATCGCAGATGACAACGACAGACTCGTTACGCCAACAGCTGATGCTCGTTGTGGCACTCTCCATGCCCGTGATATTCATCGCTCACAAGATAAACTACACATTCTACCGCCGTTGGACACCTGCGCTATACTACCTCTTCGTGGTGCTCACATTAGCGACATACTTCGTTGGCTCGACGACCAATGGAGCTGCACGCTGGCTGCCAATAGGTCCCTTTCAGTTTCAGCCATCCGAGGGTCTCAAGATATTCACCATCTTGATGCTCGCACGACGCATGGAGAAGCGTCAGGATAGCATCAACAAACTAAAGCTGCTACCCACATCGCTGCGACTTAAGGACGAGAAACAGAAGCAGATCATCAGAGAGAATACCCTGCCTATACTTGGCCCCGTGATTCTCTCGTGCGTGGTGATACTCCCCGCACACACCTCCTCGGCGGTGCTCATCTTCCTCGCCTCGGTAATCATGCTTTACATCGGGCGTGTGGCTAAGGGTGAGATTATGAAGTTCACACTATTAGTTGTCATCGCAGGCACCGTCGGTCTTGCTCTCCTCTCGCTCGTAGGTGTAGGTCGTGGTGACACGGCAGGAGGACGCCTCTCAACATGGATAACAGAGTGGACGACAGATGGCAAGAAGGAGTATGTCTACGAGCTATCGGACACCGAGCGCGCGATGATAGCCATACGCAATGGTGGCATATATGGCGAGGGTGCGGGTCATAGCGCCTCACGTGCCGTAGTCATACACCCCGAGAGCGACTATGCCTACGCTTTCTTCACCTCGGAGTATGGTCTTATTGCCGCAGTGGTGCTCATGCTCCTCTACCTATGGATCACTTTCCGCTCGATAGAGATATGTCGCCGCTGCACGATGGCCTTTCCAACGCTTATGACCGCGGGGCTCGGACTGCTAATCACGTGTCAGGCACTGCTACATATCCTTGTGCAGGTGAACATCATCCCCGAGACGGGACAGACGCTACCGCTAATTTCGCGTGGAGGCTCGTCATTGCTATTCACGTCGTTAGCCATGGGAATGATTCTAAGTGTCAGCCGCACAAACGACTATAACCAACAAAATGCAACAAAATGAGCGATATAAGATTGGATAAGTACCTCTGGGCGGTGCGTATCTTCAAGACGCGCAGCGACGCTGCCGACGCCATACGCCAAAACCGTGTGCTGGTGAACGACGCCTATGCTAAGCCCTCGCGCGAGGTGAAGGTGGGCGATAGCATATCGGTGCGCCGCGAGAGGGTGACATATAGCTATAAGGTACTGGAGCTCGTATCCAGTCGCCAGCCCGCAAAGAACGTACCCCTCTATTGTCTGAACACCACACCCCAAGAGGAGCTCGATAAACTCAACGTGCCACACGAGACGATCTTCGTCTTCCGCGACCGTGGCACGGGACGTCCCACAAAGAAGGAGCGTCGCGATATCGACGCCCTGATAGATGGCTTCTATGTAGACGATGACTGGGACGATGATGAGGATTAGACTGTAACAAAGAGATAGAAACAAAATTTAATAAAATATAAGAGTTTATGGAATACAATTTCAGAGCCATCGAGCCTAAATGGCAAGAGAGATGGCAGAAGGAGGGTACATATCGCGTAAGTGTTGACCCATCACGCCCTAAATTTTACGTGTTGGACATGTTCCCCTACCCCTCGGGTGCGGGACTACACGTGGGTCATCCCCTCGGCTATATAGCCTCGGATATATACTCACGCTACAAGCGACAGAAGGGCTTTAATGTGCTCCACCCCATGGGCTACGATGCCTTTGGTCTGCCCGCCGAGCAGTATGCTATACAGACGGGGCAGCACCCTGCGGTGACTACCGACGAGAACATCGCTCGCTACCGCTCACAGCTCGACAAGATAGGCTTCTCGTTCGACTGGGAGCGTGAGGTGCGCACCTCGGAGCCTGGCTACTACCACTGGACACAGTGGGCCTTCCTCCAGATGTTCGACCATTGGTATAACAATAGCACCGCTAAGGCCGAGCCTATCACCGCCCTTGTCGCTCACTTCGAGGCACAAGGCACTGAGGGTATAGACGCTGCCGAGACCACACACCTTACGTTCACCGCCGACCAGTGGCGCGCGATGACGGAGGCCGAGCG
>JAFUPR010000101.1 GCA_017481145.1 Alistipes sp.
ATATCGCCGAGGGATACGGCAGTCTCGACTATGGCGTGCTCCGAGTCGAAAACCACGCGCCATGATGTGTTGTCATACTGGTCGGCATCGAACTCGCCCTCGTAAAACCACGTATACTTGTTGCTGCTATTACGCTCGTATGTACCCATGTGGGTGCCGTTAGAGTCGTAGAGGTCGAAGTAGTTGAACTCCTCGCCAAGGTTATTCTGGTCTACAGAGAAATGAATAGCCGTAAAGTAGGGATAGATGGTGGGGATGGCCATACGTATAGGGGTCACATGGCCAGCCTCCAAAGTGCGCGTAAGGGGGTAGGTTGCCACATTCGAGGGGCGCAGTTCGCCACGCACCTTATAGCTCACATCGCCATTAATCGTACCAGGAAGAACAAAGACCCATATATCGTCGCCCGCGTCGAAGCCCTCGGCATTCTCCACCGTGATGACATTCGACGTGTTGTTATAGACAAGAGGCTCGTTCGGATCGCTAACATCAAGCATCACATCGCCAACAACATCCTGCGGGAAGGTGATCTCCAAGCGATAGAAACGCTGACCGAAGAGGTTACGACCCTCGGGGATGGTAATCTTCAGAGCGTGCATCTGATGACGCATGGTGGTGTTAAGCTTGACATACTCACCCGTAGTAAGCGAGCCCTCCACAACAGGCTCGGCCAGCATAATATCGTACTTGCCGTCGTACTTACCCGACTGCGTCGCCGACACATTGTATGTTGCCTGCGTGCCTACCGTAGACTTAGGCTGCGGATAAGAGAACATATAGGTGTAGTCGCCCTCGGCCATCACGGGGATGTTGGCCGTGAAGTAGGCCATGTCGTAGCTCTGCGAGAAGTGGTGAAGCGTGAATGTAGTGCTCTCAAAGGTGAAATTGCCACTACCATCCTTAGCCCACACCGCGAGCTTATCGCCTGGAGCCCATCGCGTAGTCATGCCATCGGGATCGATCGTGGTACGCGTAACGTCAACAGGCATAGCAAAGCCCACCTCCACGCTCTCAGCGACACCACCAATCGTAGGAGTAACCTCCGTATTGCATGCCACGACACCCATAGCAAGCATCAACATAGAGATTATCGTCTTTGGAATCTTCATACGTGTATACACTATTTAAATTTATTCGCGAGCAAAGATAGGGTAAAGTTTTTCATTGAAAAAAAAAAATCAATGAACATACAATTTTGCAAAGTAGAAAGAGCCACCCGACATTTGCCGAATAGCTCTTTCTATCTAATAGACCAAACTTTATGGTTACTTAATTAAGCCTCTTTGTCGACCAAACGTGCGGACAGAGGAAACAGCAGAAACCGCCTGAGATGTACGCACAGGGCGCGCAGAGGACATCAATGCCACAGAGGAGGTGGAGCCTCCCATATACTTGTCTATAAACTCCTGTGCATCGCCCGCACCATCACGTGTGAAGGTTACACACTCGCGATACACACGGCTCGGATTACCCTCTGCATCGAAGGCCACGGCAGCAATCATAAGAGGCGTATCCCACACACAGCGGAAGTAGGCTGGCGTCCAGTATGTACCCACCTTGTATAGCGTGTCTAACAGCACGTTATCGTCATACTGCTCGGGATCGTCAAGACCCTCGACATAGTCGAAGATGGTAAACAGGAAGCCTGACTGCTGACCCCCCGAAATATTCACGCTGATTGGTGCTACGGCATAGCCTGCATAGACGCTGAAATTCCACTCCTCACCACCAACCTCAATAAGTTCGTCGCCATCGTAGTACTCCTTGACCGTTGCCGTGATGGTCAGGTCGGCAATGACCGCCTCCTCGGTGGTAAACTCACCCACCGTGCGTATCGTACCCGTGTACTCCAACTTGTGCGGATTCATCGGCACAACAACGACATTATATGTTGTCTCGGGGCGTAGCTGCGAGAGGTTGCTCGATACGCCACCCTGACCTATCTCCTCCCAGCTGAACTCAGAGTATTCGCCATAGTAGTAGCCGTTTATAGTCTGTTCGATATAGGCCTTAATCTCCTCCTCGGTGGTCGAAGCCTCGAAGACATTCCAGTAGTACCACACGCTATAGTCCGAGGGGGTAATCTCTACGTGCGCCGTACGGTCGGTAATATCGGTGATGTTGACATTATAGATGCACGCCTCCACGTCACCAGCCTTAGCCGTCGTTATCTTCTCCTTGACCATGGCCGTAGTTCGCGTACCTGCCTCATAACCAAAAACTAACACCGTATACTCTGTGTCGGCCTCGAGACCACTAAACGTACCTGCCACGTCGCCCTCGCACTGGTTGATAGCGAGTTCAGGAGCGCCATATTCCTCGATAATATAGTCGAATATCTGGCCATCTGTAACGAGCTTCTTTATCTCCGCAGTAGGCACAGCAAAGATGGTATAGGGGTCATTGTTTGTAGTCTTAACATCGACAAAGAAGGTTGTCTGTGTAATGTCCTTGATGGTCATCGAGAGCTTATTATCCGAGGGCTTCACCTCGTTCGACGTGAACCACTTATACGACACCTCGCTAAGAGGTTTCAAATTCTCGTCCCACTTAAACGCAAAGACGATGTAATCCGTTGCCGAGAGCGTTTCAATGTCGTAATTCGTAGCGAAATATCCCGTATTAGCCTCATAGAACTCAGCCTCGGTATAGTCCCAATATAGATAATTTTCAAGGGCAGTGCTTACTACATCCTCAACCAAGGCGTTGATATCGCTACCACACTCCTCGAAGTGTTCGCGTGTGGTTATGTTGTTATAGTAGGCAACGCCCTCGTGCGACGGCTCGATACTAATCTTTGCCGTCGAGCGGTCGCAGACGACGTTAAACTCGTATGTCACATCGTTACCCTCGTAGGGGACTGTCGTAGTGAAGCCGTCGGCATAGATCGAGGTTGTAGGCACGCCACACTCGCTCATGCCGTAGACGTAGACCACATACTCCGACTCCGCGTCGAGACCGCGCATGCGTATGCCCGAGTGCGAACCCTTGCTGAGAACGCTCCTTAGATACTCCTCCAAGGTCACCTCTTCATTTGAGGCCATAGTCTTAAAGTAGGCGAGGTCCTCGTAAAAGATATCCTCCTCAGTGTAGCTATCGTACCACTCCTTGCCGACGATCTGTCCTATCCACGTGGTCTCCTCGTCGAGAGCCGTAACGGATATTGTCACCGAGGTAGCATCAATCTTATCTATCTTAAGCGCAAGGGGCTCGAACCATGGCTGCTGCTTGATGGTTAGGCTCCTCTTGTCGCTACCATAGCTAAGAACAAGCGACGCCTCGCGCTCCGCGCCCGAGTCGTTGCGTGCCACTGTCACATCTACCAATGTAGGGTAAACCTTGATTTCCGTAACCCACTCACTCTCACACGTCACCGCGAGCCCCACGCCCTCCGTCGGCGCCTTAATCTCGTAGCTGAAGCGTAGCGTCTCACCCTCGGGTAGCGCCTCTAATGCCTCGACAAAGATGGTGATATTGGAGTTATCATCCTTATCCACGGCGGGGTTTTTCTCGCACGAAACAAGGAGCATAGCGACAGCCATCATGGCGGCCATCACCCTAGTTAATAGGTTTGTTTTCATCTCTATGTTGTGTTAGTGTTTGTTAATAATCGAGTCGATAGAGGCCTTAATCTTGGGTGCAGGATCCTCCCATCCCTCGGGCTTGATGACCTTACCATCCTTGGGGTTGTAGTGGGGCTTGCCATCGGGCCACAGCTTAGCCATATTTGCCTGCTGCACGATGTCGAAGAGCTCGTCGGCCTCCAAGCCCATCTCCACCATTGTGCCAAGGGCGAAGTACATCAAATCGATCATGGCATCTGCCTGCTCATAAATGTCGTCGGCTATGAGAAATTCGGCGACCTCCTCCTGCATCCACTTAGCTCGCGACAAGGCGCGCTTCTTATCAATCATCCTCGGCTCTGCAGCTACGGGATGGCCAAACTTCTCGTGAAACTCACGAACATCATTCCACTCTTTCTTCATATTGTCATAGTTTTAATTATTTTCGAGAGTACAAAGATAGGTATTTTTATCTTTTTTTCGTACATTTGCCCAAAATTAATAGATGTCGCATTATGGCCATTACCATAAAAGCAAAGTTTAAGTGTAGCTCGGAGCGCATATCACAAGTACCCAAAGATAACCTCCGCGATATAGCCTTCATCGGGCGTAGTAATGTGGGTAAGTCGTCGCTGGTAAATATGCTCACGGGCATCAAGGGCTTGGCTAAGGTGTCATGCACCCCAGGTAAGACAAAACTTATAAACCACTTCATCATCAACGACAGCTGGTATCTTGTCGACCTGCCAGGCTACGGCTACGCTCGCGTGTCGAAGACGGCACGTGGTGAGTTTTCGAAGATCATAACGGATTATGTGTTGAAGTGCGAGAAGATGTACTTCCTCTTCGTGCTTGTCGACTCGCGCCTCGAGCCGCAGAAGATAGACCTCAACTTTATCGAGCTTCTTGGCCAGAATGGCATACCCTTCGGCCTTATCTTCACGAAGACCGACAAACTATCGCAGGCGCAGCTAAACCGCAGCGTATCAACCTATAAGAAGACTCTTGCAGAGCAGTGGGAGGAGCTGCCACCGATGTTCACATCGTCCTCAGAAAAGGGTACGGGAAGAGAGGAAATCCTCGCCTTCATTGAGGAGTGTATCAATATTGAGTAGAGCTCCGAGCATTGCCACACCACCAAAATTAAGTGTTCTCAAATAGGGAATCATATCGAAGGTGACACCCCCAAGGGCTATAACACGACTATCAATAATTCCCTCATTGGCAGCACGTCGTAGCTCTTCGTCACTAAACTGGGAACTATAGCCAACCTTTGAGATGCTATCAAAGATAGGACTTAAGAATAAATAGTCGCATTCCTCCTTATACCGTACCACCTCATCAAACGAGTGGCACGAGCAACTTCGAGACCCATCATAATGTGTCGGATAATGGGTAATGTTTCTGTTGAGGTGAGCACCTTGTAATCCATACTCCTCGTATAGTACAAAGTAGTCATGTACGACTATGCGTTTACGTTCCAAAGAGGTCAACTGCTCAAGCAGTTCTCTGCAATAGTCAATGCCTACCTCTGGTTTTCGCAGGTGTACAATATCAATGCCGTTGGCAAGGAGACGTCGAATAACGACAGCCTCCTCGTCAACAGCAATAGGTGATGTTATGGCAATGATTTTCATCTCTTTAGTGCATCAATTATAAGATCAGCAACCCTCTTACCTGAGAGAAGCATACCACCGAAGATTGGGCCCATACGAGGTGTACCGCTCACTGCCGATGCTGCCATGCCGCAGACATAGAGACCAGGATATATCTCCTTTGTACCGTTCACAACCTCCTGCTCACCCGACACAACATCCAGCGAACGCTCACCGATAACTGCACCTGTATCGGTAGCGAGCTTGATTCCATTCTTGCGCGCTACGGTCTGGCACATCTCACTGTCATGTCCCGTGCCATCAACAACACACTTAGCCATAATATTAAGCGGATCAACATGCATACCCTCACGTAATACGGGTGTCCAATTTACTACAACGCCACTAACCACATCATTCTTAAACACCACATCCTCAACTGTATAGCAGTTAAATATCGTAGCTCCAGCATGGACTGCCTTATACAATAGCGCAGCAGTACTCTCCACCGAGTCCATAACATAGAGATTATCGTCATAGCTCTCATAGTTGATATCAAACTCTTTGATAATATGCAACGCCTCCTCTTGAACGACTATCTGGTTGAACATCATAGCTCCACCCCACATACCGCCACCTGGCGATAGTTTCCTATCAAACTGCGCCACCTTCAGTCCTGCCTTAGCCAAGTAGTAGGCAGCAACAATACCCGACGGGCCACCGCCAACAATGGCAACATCCAAGTCGAGGTTTTTCTCCAACTTTTCAAAATAGGTACTAATAATACCTTGCGAAACTTTTCTTTCAATCATGGTTTAAAATCAAATAATTGGTTTATAATTATTTAGCATATATAATACTTATAATATCGCGCATCTCTTTTATAGGATCACAAGCGTTGAGTATGCTACCACTCAATGCTATACCACTAACACCACACTCCAACAACTTGCTAATATCGTATTTTGTGATACCTCCAATTGCTACAATGGGAATAGTAATCTCTTGCTCACGCATCATGGCAACAATCTCCGCATAGCCCTCTACACCGAGTACTGGTGCCAGATTCTTCTTGGTCGAGGTGAAGCGGAAAGGGCCACAACCGAAGTAGTCGGGCGCACCTGTAAATAGAAGTCTCTTAATATCTTCGAAGGTGTTAACCGTACCACCTATGATATACCCCTTGCCAAGCATCGCTCGCGCCTCCAGGATAGGCATATCACTCTTACCAAGATGCACACCGTCTGCTCCTATGCGCTTTGCGAGTGCCACATTATCATCTATAATAAATGTTGCACCATACTCTTTACACATCCTCTGCACGACAAGAGCACTCTCTTCGAACAATAGATCTGAGACATTCTTCATGCGTAGTTGTATCCAACGACATCCACCCTCCAAAGCTATGCGTGCCGAATTGACATAGGTGTATCTGTCATTGCAGTGTGTGATAAACTGCAAGCGGAAGTTATCCGTCATCATAGCACCAACATTTTTTGAGGGTTAAAGGCATGATTAACAGGGCCTATACCGTGACCTATCTCGACATCGGCACCATTGCGTATGGCATCAGTGATATAGTTTTTAGCCTCGGCAATAGCCTCCGTAAGAGTAAAACCCCGCGCCATAAAGGCTGCTATCGCTGCTGAAAGTGTACACCCCGTGCCGTGAGTATTGCGGGTATTAATCGTTTTAGATATAAATGAGGTGGCAAGCATCTGCGTATCGTCCTTTGCGAATAGTATATCTCGCTTCTCTTCCCCTTCGCGATGACCACCCTTAAGCAGGACAGAGCCTACGCCATAATCCATAAGGCTACGAGCAGCCAACTCTTGCGTCTCAAACTTATCGAGAGACATGCCCGTAAGAGCCCTCATCTCGGGCAGATTAGGTGTAACAAGCACCGACATCGGCAAAAGTCGCTGTTTAACAACCTCCTGTGCCTCAACCGACAATAAGCGATGTCCACTACTGGACACTATGACAGGATCGAGAACGACAGATAGGGAGTATCTCGCGAGTGCTGCGGCCACAGCATCAACAATCTCGACATTGGATAACATGCCAATCTTAACAAATGACGGATTGAGGTCATCAATCACCGCAACAATCTGATCATAGACCATCTGAGCAGGTAGTGCAAATTGAGAATGTACGCCGATGGTATTCTGCGCAGTGATAGCAGTGATAGCAGTTGCGCCATAGACGCCAAGTGCCGAAAAGGTTTTCAAGTCTGCCTGGATGCCCGCACCTCCCGACGAGTCGGAGCCAGCAATTGACAATACAACGGGATAAGATTTTTCTCTACTCATACCACTATTTTTACATTTACTTCTCAATATAGTGGCACACAGATATGTATAAGAAAACTTCAAACTTCCAGCGTCAGCATTATCTGTACTGGTGCAATGTGTATAATCTCAGCCATTGGCGAACACTAATGTTCACCAGGCACCACCATTGAGTCGACTACAAAGGTAGTAAAAAAATTATTTTTTCAATAAAATGCGTGGAAAAAGTTGTTTATTCAGCTTATTTGCCTTACTTTTGTGTAAAAGTTAACCAACCTTACTTAAATTATATTATGGCGATCCACAAAATCAAGTTCTTCGCAGGTCGAGGTTCACGTTATCTTGCCGAGAAGATTGCTGCCGAGTATGGCATCAAGCTTGGTGACTCTGACGTCTTGCAGTTCAGCGACGGCGAGTTCCAGCCCTGCTTCCACGAGTCTATCCGTGGCTGCACAGTGTTTATCATTCAATCAACATTTCCGCCCTCGGACAACCTGATGGAGCTTCTTATGATGGCCGACGCTGCACGCCGTGCCTCTGCTCACCAGGTTATTGCCGTAATCCCCTACTTCGGCTGGGCACGTCAGGATCGTAAGGATCGTCCTCGTGTACCCATCACCGCGCGCCTTGTCGCCAACATGCTTATCGCTGCGGGTGTGCAGCGCGTGATGACCATGGACCTCCATGCCGACCAGATTCAGGGCTTCTTCGACCTTCCGATGGATGCGCTTTATGCCTCGGGCATCTTCGTGCCCTACATCCAGAAGTTGGCCATCCCCGATCTATCGATAGCCTCGCCCGACATGGGTGGTGCTAAGCGTGCATCGTCGTATGCTAAGCACTTCCAGGCACCTATCATCATCTCGCATAAGGAGCGCGCTAAGGCCAACGTCGTTGGCTCGATGACCGCCATCGGCGAGGTTGAGGGTCGCAACGTGATCATCGTCGACGACATGATCGATACGGCAGGTACTATCTGCATGGCTGCCAACATGCTTATGGACAAGGGTGCTAAGAGCGTGCGTGCTGCCGTTACCCACCCCGTACTCTCGGGCAAGGCCTACGACCGCATCAACGAGAGTGCCATCCAGGAGGTTATCACCACCGACACTATTCCGTTGAAGGAGGGTGAGGATCTATCGAAGTTTACAGTGTTGAGCGTAGCTCCCATCTTTGCAGATGTCATCGAGCGCGTACACAACTATAAATCTATTTCGTCGATCTTCTACAGATAATTCTTGTGATAGCGGCGCTACTGCGACGTTGCAGTCAACGCCGCTGAATAAAAAGTGTATTTTGTCGTTCTAAAACTACATCTTTTTATTCAGCCTCTTAAACAATCGGGAGCGACTAAATTACTTTTTAGTCACTCCCGTTTCTTATGAGTCGTGTCGTCGCCCCCTAAATTTTATTGACTACTAATTACTCACATCTTTCTGAGCTGCGCTCCATCCACTCGGCTAAAGCCTCGGCTGCATGTCCATCCTCGACTAAGCCTACACGGTGTGTGAAGAAGTTATCAAGACTCTCAGCATAACCCTCCATATCGAACTCCTCGATTAGTTTCAGAAGCGCATCCTCACTCTCTGCCAATGGGAAGGGTAAATCTCTGAAATCGAAGTAGTAGCCACGATCATACTC
Source organism: Alistipes sp. (assembly GCA_017481145.1). GTDB lineage: Bacteria > Bacteroidota > Bacteroidia > Bacteroidales > Rikenellaceae > Alistipes. The sequence continues at coordinate 9,091 of JAFUPR010000101.1, forward strand.
CGCGACATCCGTAGCATACAGAAGGCAGGGACGCCGTTGCATCGTAAAGTCGAACATCGAACTCGAGTAGTCGGTGATAAGCATATCCGAGGCTATGAGTAGCTCCTGCATATCGTGATACAGCGTGCCATCGACGACATTATCGTAGGCCACAAGCGACGAGGTGTCGGCCTTGCCTATAAAGTTGGGGTGCATGCGCACGATGACACTGACATTCTCGGTGCGAAGCATACGCCTAAGAGCGGGGAGCACACGCGACCAGTCGATACGGTATGGCTCGAGGCTCATATTACGGCGGAAGGTGGGAGCATAGAGCACAATGCGGCTATCGGGGCTGATGCCATAGGTAGACTCCACACGACGGCGGAACTCGGCATGACGCTCGTGATGGAAGAATATATCGTTACGTGGTATGCCGCGCTCGAGCACCTCACCATCGTACCAGAAGGCGCTACGTATAAGTTCTGTATGCATCCTACAACCCGAGATCATAAGGTCGGCAACACGCGAGTCCACCTTGGCCTTATGCACGTAGCTGAAGCCTAACTTCGACTCCACGTCGCGCTCTATTTGCTTGAGTGCCACACCACCATGCCACAGCATGAGATACTTCTGCTCGGGACGTTTATGCCAATATATGCGATAGGGCTCGGTGCGCGAGTTGGTGACGAAGAACTCTGCCGTAGCCATAAGCTTCAAATATGCCCACGTACGAAAGCGTACAACCTTAACACGAGGGTCTACCTGCGACACATCAACGCCACGACGGAAGACCCAATATATCTCGAAATCGGTGTGGTGTTCAAGTAGATAGTCGGTCAAATAGCGCGGATTGCAGCCATACTGTTTGAAGTTATAAGCCCAGCATACGACCCTGCGTGGCTGCACGCTTGAACCCATGCGCGCAAAGAGCGCAAAGAGGTTACCAAAACTCTTAACAGCACAACTTAAACCATAGGCTATAATCTCTCCAAAACGCTTCATTTTAAACAAAGTGACATTAATAATATACAAAGATAGACAAATATCCGTTTATTTGAAAAAAAATTTGTAAATTTGCCTAATTGTATGAGGCTTGCTCATAATAAAACGAACGAACGATGACCCAAAATAGGCTGACAGAGGCTGAGGCGCAACAGCTGCGCCAGAGGTACAACCCCGACGGCTCGCTCCTAAGACACGACCAGATGGAGCTGCTTGAGATGTTGAACGTCGTGGCCGATATATGCAAGAGACATAACATCACATGGTGGCTAAGCTCGGGGACACTCCTCGGTGCAGCACGCCATGAGGGATTTATTCCATGGGACGACGATGTCGACATAGTGTTGCTACGCAAAGATTACAAGCGTCTAAAGCGAATATTGCTCAACCTCGAGAGCTCGGAGTATGTGTTCCATACGGCCGAGAGCGACGTCGAGTATGTCAACACGTTTGGTAAGTTTCGTAAGCGACAGGGACGTGTGCGTGTGACCAGTCGCCGCTACGACTACTACCGTTGGGCGGGTGTAGGTCTCGACATATTTGCCATCGAAAAGACCAACTACATAGCTGCACGCATAGCCTCGGTGGTATACAACAACCTACAACACACGACCTCATACATACGTGCTAGCTGGCTACGCAAGCCTCTAATACGCCTCATCGAGGTACTATGCTTAGGCGTGCTAAACCCTATACTGAGGCTCATAGGTCTTATTAACCCCCGAGGTGAGTACCACTACACCCTGGGCACAGGATGGGCTAAGCACACCTTCTACCTTAAGGATACGCTGCCACTAACAAAGGCACGCTTTGAGGGTGTGGAGTTCCCCGTACCGAAGGATATGGACAGCTACCTAAGTAACGTCTACGGCAACTGGCGCGAGCTACCCGACCAGCAGAGCATACGACGCAGCATACACTGCAAGGCATATATCGAGGAGATATATGGCCATGACCAAGAGAAGAACAACGACTAACCCATCGCTATGATGAACCACGAAGAGCTCAAGGCGCGCTACAACCCCGAAGGCTCAAAACTACGTGCAGTACAACACGAACTAACGGGCATACTTCTCGACTTAGCAGAGATATGCCAGAAGAATAACATCACCTGGTGGCTGAGCTCAGGAACACTCCTCGGCGCAGCACGCCATAAGGGTTTTATCCCGTGGGATGACGACATCGACATCGTCATGCTACGCAAGGACTTTAGACGCTTAGAGAAGATATTGTTGCACCTCGAGAGCCAGGAGTATGTATACCAATCGATGCGTAGCGATGTGGAGTATGTCAATACGTTTGGTAAGTTCCGCAAGCGCGATGGCGAGGTGATGATCTCGGGCGGACGATACAAATATTTGCGCTACAAGGGGCAGTTTATCGACATCTTCTGCATCGAGAAGACGAGCTACCGCACGGCACGTGCCGCTCGTGTACTATACATGAACCTCCAGCACCTCACGCTACACGTTAAGCGTAAGTGGCTGCGACATGTGCTCATACGCCTCATCGAGATACTATGTCTCGGCATCATCAACCCACTGCTACGCATCGTGGGTCTTGCTAACCCCAAGGGTGAGTATCACTATACGATGGGCACAGGATGGGCTAAGCACACCTTCTTTATGGAGGACACCTTCCCACTGTCGAGCATCGAGTTCGAGGGTCACGAGTTTCCTGCGCCAAAGGATGTCAACAGATATCTCACGAACGTCTACGGCAACTGGCGCGAGCTACCATCGGAGGAGATGATACGTCGCAGCATACACTCTAAGGAGTACATAGAGGAGATTTACGGCAAAGTATAACAGATAGATATGAAAAAGGTTATTACCTACGGCACTTACGACCTTCTGCACGAGGGGCACATCAACCTACTACGCCGCGCCAGAGCGCTCGGCGACTATCTTATCGTGGGTATCACGAACGACAGCTTCGACCGCGAGCGCGGCAAGCTCAATGTCCGAGATAGCGTCTTAGAGCGTGTCGAAGCGATACGCTCGACAGGCATAGCCGACAAAATTATAATCGAGGACTACGTGGGACAGAAGATCGACGACATCCTACGCTACGATGTCGACATCTTCGCCATAGGCTCCGACTGGGAGGGTAAATTTGACTACCTCAACGAGTATTGTAAGGTTGTATACCTTCCTCGCACCGAGGGTGTCTCGTCGACGATGCTACGTGCTAAGAGCGAGGTAATCATCAACATCGGCGTTGTGGGCTGCGGGCGCATAGCGCGACGTTTTGTCAGTGAGATACCCAAGGTTGACGCAGCACATCTTGCTGGTCTCTACGATACGAACCGCGCAGCGGCCGAGGCACTGGCAGACAACAACTACCCCGTATATGACAGCTTCGAGGCGTTGGTCGAAGCCTCGGATGCACTATATATCGCCACGCCACACTTAGCGCACTACGCACAGGCGAAGTACGCATTGGAGCATGGTCGCCACGTATTATGCGAGACACCCATGGTGCTCAGTGGCGATGAGGCTGAGGAGCTATATGCCCTTGCCGAGAGTCGCGGGCTGATACTTCTGGAGGCCAACAAGACGGCATTCTGCCCTGCATTCAACCACCTCATAACGCTCATAAAGAGCGGCCTTATAGGTGACGTCGTGGGCATCGATGCCTCGGAGTCGAAGCTATGGGGCGAGGATAAGCTACGCCGCGAGCTCAACCCCAACGAGGCGGGTGGCTCGATGTACGAGATGGGCTCATACCCGCTGTTGCCGATAATCAAGCTCCTCGGCAGGGAGTACGAGAATATAAACATCTACAGCCGCATGAATACCAATGGTGTCGACGTCTACACCCGAGGCATCATGCGCTTCCCATGCGCCATAGCCTCATTCCAGCTGGGTCTCGGCGTAAAGACCGAAGGTAACCTCGTAATATCTGGCACGCAGGGCTACGCCTACGTACCCTCGCCATGGTGGAAGACCGACTACTTCGAGCTACGCTACGAGGATCAGAATCGCAATAAGAAGTACTTCTACAAGTGGGATGAGCCAGGCCTAAGGTATGAGATTCAGGAGTTTGTGTCGTGCATAATAAACCGTCGCACCTCGGCGCGTCTAACACCCGCCGAGAGCATAACGATGGCGCGCATAATGCAGCAATTTACCCAACGTAAAAACCTCTTCAAAATATGAAACACGCAATAGTAACGGGTGGCACGAAGGGCATAGGCCTCGCCATTGCAAGGATGCTCCTCAAACGCGGCTACTCCGTGACCGTGACATACGCCAACGATGAGGAGTCTGCTGGCCGATGCCTCAGTGAGCTTGGCCAGATATCGCCCAACATCGAGGTTTGGCGTGCCGACCAGTCCGACAAGCTCGCGATGCATAGGTTCGTCGAAGCCATGCGCCAAAAGGAGACGATAGACTGCATCGTATGCAACACCGGCATGACACTCCGCAAGCCCCTATGCGACATTACCGACCAGGAGTGGGAGCGCACCATGCAGGTGAACCTCAACAGCAGCCTCTACCTCATACGCGACCTCTACGACCGCATACCCGACAATAGCCGCATAATATTCATCGGCTCGCTCATGGGCATACATCCTCACGGCACATCGTTGGCCTATGGCGTAAGTAAGGCGGCGGTACACGCCCTCGCCCTCAACCTTGTGAAATGCTTCGAGGCAAGCGGCACTACGGTAAATGCCATAGCCCCAGGCTTCGTCGAGACCGAGTGGCAGGCAACCAAACCCGAGGAGATACGACAAAACATATACGCTAAGAGTGCCATAAAGCGCTTTGCCACGACCGACGAGGTGGCAGATGCCGTAGGTTTCTGCATAGACAACGCCTTCGTAAATGGCTCAGTGATAGAGGTTAGCGGAGGTTATAGTTTTAAATAATAGTATAGAACAGATGAATAAGCCTATAACAATATCTATTATCGCCCCCATCTACGGTGTCGAGTCATATATTGTCGAGTTTGCTGAGTCGATACTCTCGCAATCGTATCCACATATCGAGTTTATATTCGTCAACGACGGCACAAAGGATCGCTCGGTAGAGCTTCTTGAGGAGCTCATAGAGCGCAAATATAGCGCCTTGAAACCCCAGATAAAGATTATCCACAAGGCTAATGGTGGTCTCCCCGCGGCACGCCGCACAGGTATCGACAATGCTACGGGCGACTACATCTATCATGTCGACTCGGACGACTGGATATCGGAGGGTTCTATTGCCAAGATTGCGGCAAAAATCGAGGAGACCGATGCCGACATTGTCTACTTCAACTACGTCAAGGAGTATCCTACGCGACGTAGCGTCAAGAAGGAGCGCAGCTACAAGCCCAACGAGCAGGCTCTCTATGTACGCAACATGTACAACCACCTCTCGTTTGGCACGCTGTGCAACAAGTGCGTACGCCACAAGCTCTATACCGAGCACACCATCCACACGCCCAAGTATGGCTATGCCGAGGATTGCTTCGTGTCGACACAGCTCGTGGGCTATGCAAAGAGCATCGCCTACCTCGACGAGGATGTCTACCACTATCGTAAGGGCAACCCTAATGCTCTCACTGGACAACAGCGCAAGAAGCGTAAAAGAGAGTATGCTCTCAACTTTATCGACCTATATCTGAAGTATCGCGACGTGCCCGTGGAGAAAAACCCCGTGGCTGTCATCTTCGACGACATCGTCATCCAGGCCGCATGGTACTCTATATTCTACGGCTTAGGGCTATTTGAGGAGTATCCGTGGCTGCCGAAGGCTGCACGCAAGGCCAAGATGCGCTGCAACACAGACGTATGGCTCGCTTCGCAGCTCATAACCAAACTGGTCACACTATGTCGTAGATAAAGAAGTAAAAAAGATGAGGTTGTCGTTCTACTCGGCAACCTCAAATTTTGATCTCTCGGGAAGTGCCCTCTCAAAGGCTTCAAGTAACGCGGCACGCATCTTATCGTAGCGGCACTCGCTGAGTTTCACGTCGTTGATACATACCAACCTACGATCGGGATTGAGAAGGTAGGATGTAATCTTCTCAGCCGAGGCTATACCCACGGAGAAGTGGCGGCGCGGCTGGCGACGCGGGATGATACGCCCCTGGAGAAAGAGGTAGTTGGTGAAGAGATACTGCGTGATGTTACGCTCCGTACGCGTGGGAGTAAGCGTAGCAAGAATATCGTCCTTCAGCATCTCGTAGACCTGATTATTCACACTGCGTAGCATTGGGGCACATATATGCTGGGGGCGCAAGAACCACCATGGCGAGCGTCGGCCGAGAGCCTTACGCGCAGCACGGTCGGAGTTGCGACATATACGCTTGAACATATCGGCAGCAAAGAGGTGGCAGTTTATGCCGATGATGCCCTTGCCGTCACGGAAAAAGTCGGTAGGCTCCGAGGGTAACATCGGGAAGATGTCATCATTAAAATATAGGAACTCCTCGTCTAAGCCATCAATACGGTGAAGATGCAGCTCGATAGTATTGCTACAAAACGTAGGAAGATGCTCCGCAGGGATAATATCGCTATGCAGCACGACATTGACATTCTCGCGATTAACCCACTCGGGCACCTGACTCTCACCCGACACGACCAAGTGCACCTTGCGTATAAACGACATATTCTTCTCTATGCCGCGAAAGAGATACTTCAATGTTCCCCAGTCACGAAAGCGCTTCTCCAATATAGGCGTATTTGTATGTTGAGCATACTCCTGTTGCCATACTGGATCAAGCCCATTGACGTATGTGATGACTATATCCATATCTCTAATTTCATACTTTAGGGCACAAAGATACTCTTTTTATCGCAAAAATGTTCTATTTAGCCACTTTTTTCTCTATACCAAACTTAGCGGCCTGTTTTTCGGGGGTATGTTTCCAGCGTTTATGCGACCACATCCACAGCTCGGGAGCCTCGCGTATCATGCTCTCCAACGCCCGAGCATAGCGACGCGTAAGTTCGCCTGGGGCAAACTCCTCGACGCCATCATAGAGCTCCTCAAAGCGTGCAGCATAGCGTCCTGCAGCTATACGACGCACATGGACGAAGTAGAGCGGTATATGAAATCTGGAGGCAAACTTCTCACCACCCTCGACAAAGACAGTATCCTGATTCAGAAACTTGTACCACCCCAGGTCGGCACGCAATATTGGACTCTGGTCGGAGATAAGACCAAGAACCACACCACGCCCCTCAGCCCTATTACGCAGATAGAGCCTCAGCGTCTCCTTCATCGGAGTCTGTACGATGTTGGGGGCTAACGCACGTAGACGACGATAGAAGTGCTCAAATATGGTGCTACGAAGAGGATGGTATACACCGAGGAAACGACTCTCGGTATCGCGCCAGCACCACAATAGAAAATACTCCCAGCAACCAAAGTGTGCCGCCATAGCCACCCAGTCGCGGCCACGCATACGTTCTATGTGTTTCTCGGCATCCTCCCATATCATAATATCGCCATCGCGCTCAGGCTTAGCACCCGCAAGCGACATGGTGCATACGATAACCTCGGCAAGCATCTTATAATAGCGACGCATCAAACGTCTGCACTCCGCAGCCGAGTACTCGGGGAAGGAGTTGCGTATATTGTTTAGGATAACACCTCGGCGATAGCGTACAAGACTAAGTACAGCATAGAAGAAAGGAGATACGACATAAAAACGAAACCAGCGTGGTGCGTAGTACACTACCCTACACCATGCCCACAACAACTCAAGTCCAATCTTATGATACCACCTGAGTGCGCTATCCTCTCTATGCTCTGCCATTAATCAACGAAAAATATCGAGATAATCAATCAATCCACAAAAGTAGTATAAATCGCGCGGTAAAACAATATTACACCCCACCAAACTATCTATTTTCGCCTATTTTACCACAAAATTGACCCTCGAGGCAATATTGTACCCCTCCTCATAGAGCGCCATAAGTTTCGATGTATCACGCTCCATGCGGCCAACCTCTATAGGTTGCTCGGGACGTATGACCACAACCTTGCCGCGCGCCTCAAGTTCCTCAACATAGGTTATCTGCTTGTTGTATATTAGGTTGCGTAGGCTCAAAGCTCTACGCAGTGCAGGATAACGATGATAAAAGAGTGGTGGCACGAAGCTCTGTCTATCGCGCTTGCGGTAGCCACGGTTGCGTGTGAGCACGACAACACAATTATCGTAGCCGAGCTCCTCGGCACGCTTGAGAGGTATGGAGTCACTGATACCTCCATCGAGCATCTTGCGACCATCGACCTCAGCCATAGGACAGACGTAGGGCAGCGAGCTCGAGGCTCTTACGATGTCGATGATACGCTGAGGGTCGTTCTTCTCGTCGTAATAGCACGCCCTACCCGTGAGACAGTCGGTCGTTACCATCTCGAAGCGCCCTGCTGTAGTAGCATAGCGAGCATAGTCGTAGGGGATGATTCTATTGGGGAACGCATCGAAGAGAAGGTCGAAATCCATGATATTACCCCTAAGTAGCAGATGTCTCAAGCCTATATAGTGATACTCATCCAAGAGGTCGATATTGCTATATTTCGCCCTACCCCGCTGTTCAGACATATACGATAGACCGTTACAAGCGCCTGCACTAACACCCACCGTATAGGGGAAGCGTATGCCACGATCCATAAACGCGTCAAGCACACCACAGGTAAAGACCCCGCGCATGCCGCCACCCTCGAGCACCAAACCCGAACGCTCGTTAAGTTCCACAATCCTACACTCCATAATCATCACGTTTCCCCCACAAAGGTAGATATTTTCTCTCTAATCACCACCACGAAAGATTGCTTTTTAGTAAATGTTTATTAATTTTGTGGCTGATATTAAAACTACCATATTAATATGCAACGCAGTTCATCATTGCACAGGCTTCTACTCGTGCTACTATCCGTGGTGCTCCTCTCGGCTGGCTGGCTCGTAGGTACAGGACTCACGCTTCTTGTGGCACTCATACCCCTCATGATTATCAGCGAGAACTACTCGTCGTCGGCGCGCGACTGGTGGCGCATGTGCGGATGGGCAGCGCTCGCCTTCATGCTATGGTACGCAGCGACAATATGGTGGGTATGGATAGCCTCGCCATTAGGCCCCATTGCTGCGGGCACGGTGGGTACGTTCTACAACCTCTGTGCCTTTATGACATACCACTACGTGGCTAAGCGTGGACCGCGTGCTCTGGCATACACGCTCCTCGTATCTATATGGATAGCAACAGAGTGGGCATACAACTCGGCCGACGTGATGACCTTCCCGTGGTTGCTCCTCGGCAACGGCTTCTCGGGCGACATCTGGGCGGTGCAGTGGTACGAGTATACGGGCATCTTCGGAGGCACGCTATGGGCATTAGTATCGAATATCGCCATCTTCGAGATACTACGCACACGCTCTACGACAGCGAAGGTGCGCGCAGCGATACTCCTCGTAGCACCCATAATACTCTCGCTCACACTGCTATACACCTACACCCCCACGGAGCGTCATACCGAGATATCTGTCATGCAACCTAACGTGCCCTGCTACATTGAGGAGCGCATAGCGGCAGATAAGTACGACCCTACGGCCGACGAGCGTGAGCTTATGAGCAAGATACCCGCGACATCATCCTTCGTGCTTATGCCCGAGTCGACACTGGCATACCTCCCCGCTGTGGGCTCTGTCGACGAGGCTAACATTGAGAGCATTGCGCCCGTAATCCGCTACCTATACAGCGACACTCTCACAACCACCAAGGCCATCATTGGCGCATCAACCGTGCGTCACTATGGCGCGACACCTGCGACGGAGACAGCACGCCATAGCGACATCTTCGGCTGGTACGACCACTTCAACTCGGCGTTGCTATGCAATGCGGATGGCAATGTGGAGGATATATACCACAAGGGGCGCCTCGTCATAGGTGTCGAGGCCGTACCTCTCAAGGAGCTGTTCGACCTCTTCGAAGTGGACCTCGGCGGTGTCTCGGGACAGTTAGGCTGGGGCAAGGAGCGTAAAATATTCGAGAATGAGGGCGTGCGCATAGCTCCAGCGATATGCTACGAGGGTCTCTATGGTGAGTTTATGACGGGCTTCGTGCATGAGGGCGCTGAGGTCATTGCCGTCATCTCCAACGATGGCTGGTGGGGCGATACCCCTGGGCATCGTCGTCTCTTCGACTTCTGGCGCCTACGTGCCATAGAGTGCCGTCGCGCCATAGCACGTAGTGCCAACACTGGCATATCGGGATTTATATCGCCCATAGGCACAACCATAGGCGACACCCTCACATGGGATAAGGAGGGAACACTCACCGCCTCTGTGGAGCTGCGCACCGACAAGACGATATATGTGCGCTATGGCGACTGGATAGCACGTGTGGCGACATACGCCGCCATACTATCGCTCCTATACTACGTCGCCTATCGTACACGCAAGCGTAACCATCTTGTAGAGTAACAACGTAATAATCAACAATATCACGACATTATGAACTATACACAGACACTCGACTTTCTATTCACTGCTATGCCGTCGTTCCAGCGTGTTGGTGGCGACGCTTACAAACCAGGATTAGAGCGTATCACAGCCTTCTGCCAGCATTTAGGCAACCCCCAGCGCAACTACTACACGATACATGTTGCGGGCACTAACGGCAAGGGCTCGGTGTCGCACATGCTCGCATCGATACTCCGCGAGGCAGGCTACCGCACAGGCCTCTTCACCTCGCCACACCTCGCCGACTTCCGCGAGCGCATACGTGTTGATGGCGAGATGATACCCAAGCAGAAGGTCGTAAACTTCGTGGATAAGCATCAGGCTAAGATGCAGGAGCTCGACCTCTCATTCTTCGAGATGACGGCAGCCATGGCCTTCGACTACATCGACCAGAGTGACGTGGAGGTGGCAGTGATAGAGACAGGCCTCGGTGGTCGCCTCGATGCCACTAACATAATAACCCCCATCCTCAGCATCGTCACAAACATAGGCCTCGAGCATACCGAGTTCCTCGGTGATAGCATCGAGAAGATAGCCTCGGAGAAGGCTGGCATTATCAAGAAGAGCATACCCATACTCCTTGGCCAGCGTAATGAGGACTATGACCACATCTTCGAGGCACGCGCCGCGGAGCTCAACTCGCGCCTAATATTTGCCGAGGCAGAGTGGTCACTACACGGCGTTGAGCACTTCGACAACGACAACCAGCACTTCAGCCTCGTGCGCGAGCGCGATGGCCGTGGCTACGAGCTCGACATAGACCTCCTCGGCGACTACCAGCGCCATAACATCGTCACCGCCTGTGCCGCCGCCGACTACCTCGCCGAGCATACGCCGCTGACAATATCGCGCCGTGCCCACCGCGAGGGTCTCGCCACAGTGGCAGCCTCAACAGGCCTCATGGGGCGCTGGCAGGTGCTCGCCCGCGAGCCCTACACCGTATGCGACACGGGACATAATGCCGACGGCATAGGCTACGTGGCAGCACAGCTCGAGGCGCTGGAGTGCGACAAGCTCTACGTCGTAATGGGCTTCGCCCGCGAGAAGGACCTCAACAATATTATGCCACTGCTGCCCGCGAAGGCACACTATATATTCACACGCGCACAGATAGAGCGCGCGCGTGCCATCGAGGATATAGCCGCTGCAGCCACACACCTTGGCTTGGACTTCGAGTGCCAGCCCACGGTAGCGGAGGCCATAGCCCGCGCGCGTGCCCTCGCAACACCCACCGACGCCATATTCATCGGCGGCAGCAACTTCATCATCGCCGAGATTGAGGAGCTCACCACAGCGAGGTAAGGTGACATACAAATAACACTTTTGGCTCAAAAGTCGCAAGAAAGGGTTAAAAAGAGTTACCTAAACAATAAAAAACCTATGCCACACGTTTTGTTGGCACGAGTATTGCACATTACTCGAACAGCTACGTTGGCAACGAGACAACGTAGTTAGGTTTCTTCATTTATTTAAGTTTGGGTTAGTAGTTTTACAGAATTTGTTTCTGGAAGGCGAGCGGCAGTCGTGAGACTCCCGCTCGTTCTTTTTTATATTCTGTAAAA
>JAFUPR010000102.1 GCA_017481145.1 Alistipes sp.
AGGTATACGTAAACGGAGAAAGGGTTGAACTGAATACGGCACGTGTTTCGGCTTATCCCTTCAATCGCCGTTGGAGAGAGCCAGGTTAAGCCTGGTGGCGTACTTATCTACGACACTAATGGTATCACAAGCCACCCCACACGTACCGACATCTGCATCTACCAGATTGATGCTACGGCTGAGTGTGCTCGTTTAGGTCAGGCTAAGCTCTTCAATACCATGATTCTTGGTGCATACCTTAAGGTACGCCCCGTTGTGGAGATGGAGAATGTAATGGCTGGTCTTAAGAAGACATTGCCTGAGCGTGCATGGAAGATGCTTCCTCAGAACGAGGAGGCCATCAAGCATGGTGGTGAGATTATTCGCCAGGTGCGTTAATCCATTTAACTAAAACGGCGGGGTGTTCAATGATTTGAGCACCCCGCTTTTATTTTATTCACAAGATGTAGAAATTATTTAGGCAATCAGAGAATAATTTACAGAAAATTAGTATCTTTGTCATATAATGATGGACTTATTTACAAGTTAGGTTTACAACTGATAAGGGGCTCAAGAGACGTTACCATCTAAATGGTGACCTGATTATAATAAAGATATACGCTTGCCACGTGCTTTGTGGCGCAAGGTGTAGGACATCGAAACTAGAACTTAATATTGGCAGTAATATGAAGAGACTTTTACTCCTATTGTTTATATGTGTAGCATTCATACCCTCGACTAATAGCGCCACGGCGCAGGAAGAGGGTGATTTTCGTTTTGGCTTCAGAACAGGCTACTACTTCGGCGCCAAGGCCTATGGCGTAGGCATATATGGCACATACGGTATTGCCGACTGGCTAAACGTAGAGCCTGGCGTGAACTATATAGCTAAGCATAAGAGCTCGGTAGATGCCTATTGCGACTTCCACGTGCCATTGGAGATAGCTACATATTGGCACATCTACCCTATCGTTGGTGTGAGTGCCAATAACATCAGCGAGAATAGCGGCAGCATCGTAGGCTGGGCTGGAGGTGTGAATGTCGGCATAGGCCTGCGGTATGAGTTCAACGATCGCTGGAGTATAAATGCTCAGGGTAAGTGGATGTGGCGCTTTCCGACAAAGTTTTCGGATGCTGCTATTGCACATATTGGTATCGACTACAACTTCTAAGCCTACGAATTGACACACTATGGAATTACAGCACGGAACACTACTAAGTAATGGCCGCTACCGTATCATCAAGTCGTTGGGACATGGAGGCTTTGGCATAACGTATTTAGCTGAGCAGACATCACTCGACCGCAAGGTGTGCATCAAGGAGTTCTTCCCCATGGACTACTACATGCGAAGCGATGATGAGCGTGGCGTGCGCGTTATATCGGAGCGCTTTGCTGAGGATATGGAGCTGTATAAGGCTAAGTTTCGTAAGGAGGCAAAGATTATAGCATCGCTCAAACACAATAACATAATCTCTATTATCGATGTCTTCGATGATAATGACACGACATATTATGCCATGGAGTATATCGACGGCTTCTCGCTGCGCGACTATGTAGATAGTAATGGCCGCATGAGCGAGACGCAGGCTGTAAGATATATACGCCAGGCATCTAAGGCTCTGTCGTATATTCATGCTAACGACCGTACACATTTAGATATAAAGCCTGCGAATATCATGGTGCATCGTGGCGATGATAGTGTTGTTGTTATAGACTTCGGACTATCTAAGCATTTCAAGGATGATGGCACGCCTACAAGCACAACGCCAGGAGGACTGAGCCGTGGATATACACCCTTGGAGATGTATCAGACACAGAAGGAGCGACGCTTTCTCCCTGCGACGGATATATATTCGTTGGGAGCAACGCTCTACACCCTGCTCACAGGTGAGCTGCCTCCCGAGGCTACAGATGTGGCACTTATGGGTGACATAAGTCTGCCGTCACATATATCACCAACCGTGGCTAATGCTATTAAGCATGCCATGTGCCCTAACCCCAACGAGCGACTACAGAGTGTTGATGCCTTTGTAGCCATGCTCGACAGTGTCGTTGTGGCTAAGGCTGTAGAGGGTCGCGACACAATACCTACACGTATCGAGCATCCCGCGCCAAAGGAGTCGAAGAGCGAGGTTAAGATGAAGGCTGAGCATCGCTTTAGCACCGAGCGTCAGAAGCATAACTACAATCAGGTATGCAGAGCGATGAAGAGTCATATTGACGAGGCAATGAGGTCTGGAATAATCATTGGCACGGATAAGTCGCATCGCGTGATAACAACGATATATATCGCTGGACATAAGGCCTTTGAGATAACATCAGCAAACTCACAGATCGGCAAAGTTAAGGTTCTGAGCAACAATGGTGTAATTAATAGTATCGTAACGCAGAGGCTAAGTCTTGGAGAGGCTACGCTACGCCCAGGTGATGAGCTGCTCTTCGGCAGTAACACCAACGAGATTGTGGAGCAAATATATAGTATCGTAGCCAACGTCGCCCATGATGTGGAGTACGAAACGCGTTATGCAATGCCACGCACACGTGCATTCTTTATAAATACATTTATTATGCTGCTTTGTATTTGCGGCGTGGTGGTTATATATATATTACTACATGAAACCTTTAGAACGAGGTATGTTGACGAGTATGGATGGTATACGATAGAGGGTGGTACGGCAGTAGCTGGAATCGTTGCGATTATACTATTCTTAATAGTTAGGAAAAATAATATAAATGGGAAACGCGTCGATGGCAATAGATAGAGGATATTGTATTATCGATTATTGGACTAAGTCGTGATTGACACTATAGAGAGATATTCAGCCTCGACCATCGCAAACGGTATAACCACAGATGGTCGAGGTGTGTTACAACAAAAAGCCCTCGCAAGTGAAATTTATTTCAAGTTTTTGATACGCCCTATTATAATTTTTTGTATATTTGTATGAAATTAAGGTGTGTCCCATGTGGGTACTCCCATTTGGCTATGAGTATCAGAGCACTACGCTATTTTTGGAGTAGTGATGCTCATGGTCGAGGAAAATAGAAAAAAGTAAACTTATAACATAAAACTACAAACTACACTACAATGGACAATGTAAACGTACAGCAGTTGCAAGATGTGGTTATCCGTTTCTCGGGCGACTCAGGTGATGGTATGCAGCTCACCGGAACACTCTTTTCGGATACATCGGCACTGTTCGGCAATGGTATCTCAACATTCCCTGACTACCCTGCCGAGATTCGCGCACCGCAGGGAACCGTAGCAGGAGTATCAGGTTTCCAGGTTCACTTTGGCTCAAGCCGCATTGACAACCCTGGCGACTACTGCGATGTTCTCGTTGCGATGAACCCCGCAGCCCTTATTGCTAACCGCAAGTGGTTGAAGCCCTCGGCTACCGTCATCGTCGATGGCGACACTATGACTGAGGATAACATCAAGAAGGCGGGCTTCAAGACGCTCGACCCTATTGCTGAGCTCGGCCTCGAGGGTTACAATGTAGTAATCCCCGACATCACAACGATGACTAAGGAGGCTCTGAAGGATACAGGCATGGATAACAAGGCAATGGTTAAGTGTAAGAATATGTTTGCCTTGGGTATCTGCTTCTGGATGTATAATCGTCCCGATGACTTCGCCAAGAGCTTCCTCGATTCGAAGTTCGCGAAGAAGAATCCGCTTGTTGCTGAGGCTAACAAGAAGGTTATCGAGGCTGGCTACAACTATGCTGCCAACACTCACCAGTTTGCCAATAACTATACCGTAGCACCTGCCGACTTAGAGAAGGGTGTTTACCGTTCAATCAATGGTAATACAGCAACAGCATGGGGCTTCTGTGCTGCCTCGGAGAAGTCGGGACTCCCCCTCTTTTGTGGCTCATACCCCATCACCCCTGCAACCGTAATCCTCGAGGAGCTTGCTAAGCGCAAAGACCTCGGTGTTAAGACCGTGCAGGCTGAGGACGAGATTGCAGGTATCTGTACATCTATTGGTGCTGCCTATGCTGGTTACTTCGCCGTGACTACAACCTCTGGTCCTGGCATCTCGCTTAAGAGCGAGGCTATGGGCTTGGCTGTAATGGCAGAGCTTCCGTTGGTAGTCGTTGATGTTCAGCGTGGTGGCCCATCAACAGGTCTTCCTACCAAGACTGAGCAGAGCGACCTTAACCAGGCATTGTATGGCCGTAATGGTGAGTGCCCGATGGTTGTTATCGCAGCATCATCGCCAAGTGACTGCTTCCACTATGCATTCATGGCAGGTAAGATCGCCATGGAGCACATGACTCCCGTCATGTTGCTCTCTGACGGTTTCATCGCCAACGGCTCTGAGCCTTGGAAGATTCCATCAATGGCCGAATATCCCACTATCGTTCCTCCCATCGTAGAGCCTCGCGCTGAGGGCGAGTTTATGCCCTATGCACGTAACGAGAAGCTCGCACGTGGCTGGGCATTCCCAGGCAAGGAGGGCCTTGAGCACCGCATCGGTGGTCTTGAGAAGGACCACATCAAGGGTAGCATTTCTCACGATCCTATGAACCACCAGGAGATGGTGACTACGCGTCGTAAGAAGGTGGAGCTCGTGGCAGAGGAGTTGCCCGCATTGGAGGTGTTTGGTGCTGATGAGGCAGATGTCCTCGTTGTAGGCTGGGGTGGTACTCGTGGTCACCTCCATAGCGCCGTCAAGCAGCTTCAGGATGAGGGCAAGAGCGTTGCTCACCTCCACTTCAACTACATCTACCCCTTGCAGAAGGGTGTAGGCGAGACCTTGAAGCGCTACAAACGCATCATTGTGTGCGAGTTGAATGAGGGTCAGTTCGCTGGCTACCTCCGTCAGCAGTTCCAGGATGTCGTTATCGAGTCATACGGAAAGACTGAGGGTCAGCCCTTTACCGTTATCGAGATAAAGGATAAGGTTAACTCAATGTTGTAATAACACCACTTAAAATATTATAGAAAACTATGGCAGATTTCAAGTATACACCCGCTGATTTCAAGAGCGATCAACAGGTAAAGTGGTGTCCCGGATGTGGCGACCACGCCATCCTTAACGCTGTTCAGCGCGCTATGCCCGAGGTTGCTGATGCCCTCGGCAAGCCCCATAATAAGTTTACGTTCGTGTCGGGTATCGGCTGTTCGTCGCGCTTCATCTACTATATGAAGACCTTCGGCTTCCACACCATCCACGGTCGTGCTAATGCTATCGCTACAGGTATCAAGACCGCTAACCCCGACCTCTCGGTATGGGTATGTACGGGTGATGGCGACTCGTTGGCTATCGGTGGTAACCACTTCATCCACGCTATCCGTCGTAATATCGACCTTAACGTCATCCTCTTCAACAACGAGATTTACGGCTTGACTAAGGGTCAGTACTCGCCTACTACGAAGCTCGGCAAGGTGACAAAGACATCACCTTTCGGCACCGTAGAGAAGCCCTTTACCCCTGGCGAGTTGGTTATTGGTGCTAAGGGCACGTTCTTCGCCCGCACTATAGACCAGGAGGTTATGCTCACAAAGGAGTGCTTGCTGGCAGCAGCAAAGCATAAGGGCATGGCCGTTACCGAGGCGTTGGTTAACTGTATGATATTCAATGACAAGACCCACGCATTATTTGCAGGCGATAAGGCTACACGTGAGGAGCACACCATCACATTGAAGCATGGCGAGAAGATGCTTTTCGGTAAGGATAAGCAGAAGGGCTTGGTGTTCGAGAATATGCGCCTCAAGGTTGTTACCGTAGGTGAGGATGGCTATACTCTCGATGATGTGCTCACACACGATGCTAAGTGTGCCGACACTACCCTACACTCTATGCTTGCCGCGATGAAGTACCCCGAGTACCCCGTAGCAGTGGGTGTTATCCGCGATGTAGACGACGAGAATGTCTACGACGTGAAGGTAGCAGAGCAGGTTGAGCAGGTCAAGGCTACGGCTAAGATTAAGTGTGTCGATGACCTTCTCCGTTCAGGCCAGACTTGGGAGGTGAAGTAAGTTATTTAGCTATGAGTAATGAAGGGAGTGACTAAAAAGTAATTTAGTCGCTCCCTATTGCCTTAGAGGTTGAATAAAAAGATGTAGTTTTAGACTTAAGTTCCTTTTCA
>JAFUPR010000103.1 GCA_017481145.1 Alistipes sp.
AGCAGAATGGGACTCGCGAGCGATAGATGGCAATAGTCCGCGTACCTATGCTGATAGCAAGAGCGATGGTAAGGCTAATACCGATAAGATAATGTCACGTTCGGATAGCCAATATTTTGATGCTTTTGAGTGGTGCCGAGCAAAGGGTAGTAGTTGGTATCTACCTGCACATAATGAGCTACAGAAAATATACAACAATAAGAGCACGCTTAATACCGCCTTACAAAAATATGGTACTACTTTAAGCGATGGCTGGCATTGGTCATCAACGGAGTATGTTGATTCTGAGCCAGAGTTTTGTGCGTGGCTTGTCGATATGAACTATGGCTACACCTACAATAGCTATAAGTACAACTTCTACTATGTGCGTGCCGTCTCCGCTTTTTAGAATTAGGCTTTGGCGGTAAGTGGCTACTGCTTTAATGCTTTAATGACGGCAGAGATGGCAGGGACGGCAGCGAGGTCGCGTGTTTGGGTTGCGACTTCATGACGCCTTGATTGCTCATTCTGAACGCCTTGATTGTCACTCTTAGTGCCCTGAATGTCATTCTGAGCGGAGCGTTAGCGTAGTCGAAGAATCTGCCCGTATGTGTTGTTATGCTCTTAGATCCTTCGACTTCACTTCGTTTCGCTCAGGATGACAAATTGGAAGAGAAAAACGTTTCGCTCAGGATGACATGGTGGTGGTCAGGATGACTGGGTGGAGGGAGGCGCTTCGCTTGGGTGTCTTTACTCAAAGTGTGGGAAGTGGTCGATGGGCACATAGCCGCCATCGGCGGCGAGGGTGAAGCAGTGGGTAGTGAGGCCGTTGGTGATGACTATATAGCGGCAGCCGAGCGTGGCGTTATAGCGCGCGGCTTGGCGCAGCGTCTCATGGCTGATGGTGACGTTAGGCTCCTTACACTCGACAACAACAAGAGGCTGAGCATCCGAGCCTATGGCTACAATATCGGCGCGCTGAGCCATGCCATTAACATCGACAGCATACTCCTCGACAATCTGCTCGGCAACAAAGCCGCAGGCACTCTTAAGATACTCCACGACATGTCGGCGCACCCACTCCTCGGGTGTGAGCACCAGCCAGCGACCACGTCCACGGTCGAAGACCTCGGTACGGCCATTCCCCGTGCGGCGCGCCTTTAAGCGTATAGGTGGAAAATGTAGCTGCGGGTACTCCATAATCGTTGTTTTCCAAAAAAAGTGTATATTTGCGTGCAAATATAAGAAGAAAAATGCAAACATCATCAATCAACATCGAGGAGCGTGTAAAGCGTGCACGCGGCTACTTTACTGCGGGCTACAACTGCGCACAGGCTGTAGTCATGGCCTTTGACGACATCATGGGTCAGAGCCCCGAGGCCTTAGCTCGTCTTGCTGCGCCCTTTGGAGGTGGGATGGGACGCATGCGCGAGGTGTGTGGGACGGTGAGTGGCATGGCCATGCTCGCGGGAGAGATATGCCCCTCGGCAGACCCCAAGAACCTCGAGGAGCGCAAGAACAACTACGCCCTCGTGCAACTCTTCGCCGAGCGTTTCCGCCGCGAGAATGGCGACATCGTATGTCGTAGGCTTCTCGGTCTTGAGCCTATGGCGGAGCGTGCAGAGACGGCAATGCCCTCGGAGCGCACGGCCGAATACTACAAAAAGCGTCCATGCGTGGAGTATGTTGCCTCAGCAGCACGCATCGTGGCAGAGCATCTACAAAATAACAAGTAACCCACAACAACAAGTATAATGTCACAAGAGAGCACAAGAGAGTATCTGAGTAAGTGTTTAAAGATTGACTCGGAGGAGATAGCAAAAGGCAAGGGCAAGAATATCATACCGCCACCCGAGCGAGCCTCGCTATGGAGTCTCTACTTAGAGAAGTTCAAGGATCCCATCATCATCGTCTTGTTGGTTGTCTTCTGTCTATCGGTTGGACTATCGCTCTACGAGATATTTGTCATGGGCGACGACTGGTCGCTTATGTTCGAGCCCGCAGGTGTGCTCATAGCCCTACTCTTAGCCACAGGCGTGGGCTTCGTCTTCGAGGTCAAGGCCAACCGCGAGTTCGACATATTAAATAAGGTAAAGGATGCGCGCCCCGTAAAGGTGCTACGCCGTGAGGGTGACAACACGCGCCCACAGATGATGCTCATCGAGAGGCAAGATGTTGTCGTAGGCGACATAGTACGTCTTGAGGGCGGCGACGAGATACCAGCAGATGGCATCCTCGTCGACGCTCAGCACCTACGCGTCGACGAGTCGAACTTCACGGGCGAGACATACGCCAACAAGTTTGTCGACAAGGCCGACTTCGACGAGGATGCTACCTACCCCTCAAACTTCCTACTGCGTGGCTCAACGGTGATAGAGGGCAGTGGTACTATGCTCGTCGAGGGTGTGGGTGTCGACACCGAGGAGGGACGCGGCGTAGCACTCGCAAGCGAGGGCAGCGATGTCAAGACACCCCTAAATCGTCAGCTCGACAAGTTAGGTGGGTGGATTTCGCGTGCGAGCTTCATCATCGCAGCGCTTATCATCGTTGGCCGACTGCTCGTCTTCTGGTTCTCTGGGGGCTTTGATGGCGACGTTTCATGGCTGAAAATATTGGAGTTCATACTCGGCTCGGTGATGATCGCCGTGACGCTCGTCGTCGTGGCCGTGCCCGAGGGTCTACCCATGAGCATCACGGTGAGCTTAGCCATGAGCATGCGCCGCATGCTTAAGGAGAACAGCCTCGTACGCAAACTACACGCATGCGAAACGATGGGTGCCACAACGGTGATATGTACCGACAAGACTGGCACACTGACGAAGAACTCTATGACGGTCGTGGAGTTTAAGGTGTGTAACGACGAGGCTATGGCACAGATTGTCGACTGCATGGCCGTAAACTCTACCGCCGAGCTAACAAGAGGCGACAACGATGCAATTATGGCCATAGGCAACCCTACCGAGGGTGCTTTACTCCGATGGCTAAAGGATAGAGGTCACGACTATAGTTCTATTCGCGAGAGGTACAACATGTTATCGGTAGAGCCCTTCTCTACCGAGACAAAGTATATGGTTACAGAGGCTATAGAGGTGGTCACAGGTCGTAAGGTACGCTTTGTTAAGGGTGCTCCTGAGATTATCATGTCTATGTGCGAGTGCATAGCCGAAGGTCTCTCGCACGAAGAGATAGAGGCTACATTGCTGTCGTACCAGAGCCGCGCAATGCGAACACTCGGCTTTGCCGTCGAGGAGTTCACGGCCGATGGTGAGCATAGAGCAATGACACTGCTTGGCATCGTAGGCATCGCCGACCCCATACGCAACGATGTTGCCGAGGCCATAGATACGTGCATGAACTCTGCTGGCGTGCGTGTCATCATAGTCACGGGCGACACCCCTGGCACGGCTCGCGAGATAGGTCGCCAGATTGGCATTATCACCTCGGATGCCGAGGGACAGATTATCACTGG
Source organism: Alistipes sp. (assembly GCA_017481145.1). Taxonomy (GTDB): domain Bacteria; phylum Bacteroidota; class Bacteroidia; order Bacteroidales; family Rikenellaceae; genus Alistipes. Next base: position 3,449 of record JAFUPR010000103.1, read on the forward strand.
CCCCGAGTTCGCCGCTCTGAGCGACGAGGAGGCCAAGGAGCTACTACGTAGCGATAGGCTGAAGATTATATCGCGAGCACGCCCCGATGATAAGGCGCGCTTAGTGATGCTACTACAAGCCAACGACGAGGTCGTTGCCGTCACGGGCGATGGCACGAACGACGCCCCTGCACTAAGCAAAGCACAGGTGGGCCTATCGATGGGCGATGGTACCTCGCGCGCAAAGGAGGCCAGCGACATCACGATTATAGACAACTCCTTCGCCAGCATCAACAAGGCGATAATGTGGGGGCGCTCGCTCTATCTCAACATCCGCCGCTTCATCATCTTCCAGATGACCATCAACCTCTGTGCATGTCTTATCGTGCTCTTTGGTGCCTTCATAGGTGCCGAGTCGCCACTTACGGTAACGCAGATGCTGTGGGTCAACCTTATAATGGACACCTTTGCGGCCATGGCTCTCTCGTCACTACCACCCGAGCGCGGTGTGCTCTGCGACAAGCCACGCGACCCTAACAGCCACATCATAAACAGGCCTATGTTGCTACGTATCGTAGGCGGTGGATTGGTATTCTTTACCTTCCTTGTTGGCTTATGGCAGCTGCTCTATCATGTAGAGGTTACGAGTGTAAGCCAGCTCTTTAGCCCAGAGTCGGCACATCTCTTCTTCGACGAGATGTTTACAACCTCCACGCCACAGCAGATGACCCACTACGAGATGGGCATCTTCTTCTCGATATTTGTGTTGATGCAGTTCTGGAATCTCTTTAATGCTAAGTACTTCCGCACGGATAGGAGTCTTATTGTCGACATTATCGATCTCTTCCGCGGTGCAAAGCATGTTAAGGAGTCGTACAACAGATATTTCCTATTTATCCTCACCGTTATCCTTGGCGGTCAGATTCTTATCGTCACATTTGCGGGTGAGCTATTCAATGTTGCGCCACTTGCGCTTAAGGATTGGGGCTGGATAGTACTCATCACCTCGCCCGTCATCATCATTCCCGACATTGTGCGCACGTGCCGCTACTTATGGCAGTGAGGGCACTCCTCATGAGCACCAAGAATGGTATGGGGAACATCGCCATGGGTGATAAGTTGTATGGGGCAGTCGTAGTTGCGTAGCTGCTCCTCGGTGATGATGTTGGAGTCGTGACGATGCACGTGGCGGTTGACACATACGATGCTACGCACGACGCTCGATATGGTGCCTATGTCGTGCGACACCATGATGATGGCCATCTGCTCCGATAGGTGGTGCAGAAGGTTGTATAACTCATTCTCGAAACGATTATCCACGAAGTTTGTCGGCTCGTCGAGGACTAACAACCTCGGCTCAGATATTATCGCACGGCATAGCATCACACGCTGTAGCTGTCCTCCCGAGAGTTCACCAATAGCACGATTAGCCAAGTCCGTAAGTGCAGCACGCTCTAAGGTCTCCTCCACACGACGACGCTCCTCGCGACCATAACCTCGCAAAAGGCCACGCTCGGCCTGCAAGCCCGACATAACGACCTCACGTACGCTTATGGGAAAGTCCTTATCGAAGGTAGATATCTGTGGCAGATAACCTATATGTGGTTTTTTACCACGTCGTAACTCTGCGCCGTACTCTATGCTCCCGCTGTAGGGGATGATACCCATTATGGCCTTGACGAGCGAGCTCTTACCGCCACCATTAGGACCGATAATACCAACGAAATCGTCGGCATAGATGTCGAGATTGACATGCTCCAAAGCCGTGACACCATCGTAGCGCACACCTACATCGTGTAGTCGTACTATTGGCAATCTACTCATCGTTGCTGCATATTATGTCGGTTACACGTTGAATCTCAAGGAGTATATCTTCGGCTAAAGGGTTGGTAACGACCACCTCGGCCTGACACTCGCGGGCTATTGTAGCCACCTTGTCTGTGCTATACTGCGGCTGTATGAGTATGGTGTGGATATCGCCCTTGCGTGCCTCAGCAATTATAGACGTAAGCTGTCGTGGCGATGGCTCCTTACCATCGTGCTCAATGGCTATTTGACGGATGCCGTAGTCGCGAGCATAGTAGGTATAGGCTGGATGGTAGATAAGAATAGCCTCTGTACTGCTACGCTCGACCGACTCCTTGCAGTGGTTGTCTAAAGCCTCGATGCGCTCAATGAGATGTTCGGCAGCCTCGAGATACTTTGTAGAATCGGGATAGTCGGCCATTAAAGAGCCAGATATGGTGCGTGCCATCGTCATAAGGGCTCGTGGCGATGTCCACGTGTGGGGGTCGATGCCGTGGCTATGGTGCTTATGACCGTGCGAACAGCTACCCTGCATCGTCTCTATACCCTCGGAGAGGTCGACGACAAGCCCCTTATCGAGGTTAGATATGAGATTTTGCTCAAAGTCGATAAGACCAATGGCATACACCTTGCTCGCCTCGTTTAGCGCCGTGAGCTGTCGCGCAGTAGGCTCAAAGGTCTCAGGACTCGCCCCCTCGGGGACGAGCACCTCTACATGGAAGTCACCACAGGTAATCTCCTCGACAATGCGCTTCAGCGGTGTTATTGTTACGAATATGGTCTTTTCACCCCCTTTGTTCGACGACGTATCACATGCCGACAATAGGGATACGATAAGTAGAAATATGGTTATTCTTTTCATACGTCAAGTCACTTAACAGACAAATGTACCGCAAAGGTATAAAAAAGTGTTATTAAATTTTGTTATATTCATAAAAATTTAGATATTTGCAGCAATTAAACCTAAAAACTTACGCAAAATGATTAAGAATATAACCGAAAAAATAGTCTACATCGGCGTCGATGACACAGATATTGACCTCTTTGAGAGCCAGTATGTAGTACCCAACGGCGTATCGTACAACTCGTATGTTATCCTTGAAGATAAGATTGCCGTGATGGACACGGTCGACCGCCGCAAGAGCGAGGAGTGGTTGCAGAATCTCGACACGGTATTGGCTGGTCGCAAGCCCGACTACCTCGTTGTTCAGCACCTTGAGCCCGACCATGCAGGTACCATAGCCATAGCCATGGAGCGCTATCCCAAGATGCAGGTTGTAGCATCGGATAAGGCAGTGAAGATGATGCCACAGTTCTTCTTCGATGTCGATATGTCGGGACGCACCATTGCCGTTAAGGAGGGTGACACGCTCGACCTTGGTGGCCGCAAGCTTCACTTTGCCATGGCACCTATGGTTCACTGGCCAGAGGTTATGGTGTCGTACGACAGCACAGATAAGGTGCTCTTCTCGGCTGACGGCTTCGGCAAGTTCGGTGCTCTCTCGGCTGACGAGCCTTGGGCTGACGAGGCACGTCGCTACTATATTAATATATGTGGCAAGTATGGTGCTCCTGTGCAGGCTCTTCTAAAGAAGGCCACGGGCTTGGATATAGCCATCATCTGCCCTCTCCATGGCCCTGTGCTCACCGAGAACTTAGGCTACTACATCGGCCTCTACGACACATGGAGTAAGTATGAGCCCGAAGAGGAGGGTGTAGTTGTTGCGTACGCCTCTATCCATGGTAATACTGCCGAGGTAGCAAAGAAGTTTGCAGATATTCTACGCGCCAAGGGAGCTCAGAATGTTGTTGTTCACGACCTCTCGCGTACGGATATGGCTAAGGCTGTGGAGGATGCCTTCCGCTATAGTCGTCTGGTTGTAGCTGCGGCATCTTACGATGCTGATGTCTTCCCACCCATGCACGATTTCCTACACCACCTGGCCATCAAGAACTTCTCTAAGCGCCGTGTTGGTATCATCGAGAATGGCTCATGGGCACCCACGGCAGGTCGTGCCATGCGCGCCATCATCGACAGCTGCAAGAGCATAGATGTTGCCCCCACGATGGTCACCATCCTCTCGAGCCTGAAGCCAACGGATATTCCACAGCTCGAGAAGTTGGCCGACGAGGTGCTTGCATAATAACGACATATACTAATAGTTAGGGTGACCGATTGGTCACCCTAACTATTAGTGTAAATCTTGCATCTCACGAAGATAATAGCCAGTATAACTCTCATCCACTCTCATAATATCCTCGGGCGTACCCTCAGCAACAATGCGACCTCCATCGCGACCACCCTCGGGTCCCATATCAATAATCCAGTCGGCAACCTTAACAACATCTAAGTTATGCTCGATGACGATGGCCGTATTACCACAATCGACAAGGCGGTTGATAACATCTAACAGCTGGCGTACATCCTCAAAATGAAGTCCCGTGGTTGGCTCGTCGAGGATATAGAGCGTGCGTCCCGTATCGCGCTTAGCAAGCTCGGCAGCGAGCTTTATGCGCTGCGACTCGCCGCCCGAGAGCGTTGTACAAGGCTGGCCAAGGGTGAGATAACCGAGGCCCACCTCCTGGATGGCGCGCAACTTCTGATATATTGAGGGTATATGTTCGAAGAACTCCACGGCCATATTTATCGTCATATCCAGGACATCGTTGATGCTCTTGCCCTTGTACTTAACCTCCAGTGTCTCGCGGTTATAGCGTCGACCACCGCAGGCACGACACCTAACATATACGTCGGGGAGGAAGTTCATCTCGATGGTCTGATGTCCCGCACCACGGCACTCCTCGCAGCGGCCACCCTTCACGTTGAACGAGAAGCGCCCTGCCTTATAGCCACGTATCTGTGCGTCGGGTGTCTGCTCAAAGAGCTTACGTATGTCAGCAAAGACATTAGTATAGGTTGCAGGGTTACTCCTCGGCGTGCGACCAATGGGAGATTGGTCGACAACAACGAGTTTATCGATATTCTCAACGCCCTCGATTGCCGCATACTTAAGTGGCTGGTCTAACGAACGGTAAAGTAGACGCGAGAGGATAGGGCGCAGCGTGCCATTTATAAGCGACGACTTACCCGAGCCTGAGACGCCCGTAACACATGTCAGCACACCAAGCGGTATGCTCACATCTATATTTTTAAGATTATGACCCTCGGCTCCACGTAGCGTGAGCCATTCTCCATTACCCTCTCTTAATGGTTGCTGGCGCTCAATCTTTCTACGCCCCGTGAGGTAGTCGGCAGTGATGCTTTGGCTCTTACATATATCCTCGAACGTACCCGCCGCGACAATCTTACCGCCACGGCGACCAGCCAAGGGGCCCACATCGATGATATAGTCGGCCGAGCGCATCATATCCTCGTCGTGCTCGACGACGATGACCGAGTTGCCAGCATCACGGAGGCTACGGAGGCTCTGGATGAGGCGATGGTTATCCCTCTGATGCAGACCTATGCTTGGCTCATCAAGGATGTAGAGCACATTCACGAGTTTCGAGCCTATCTGCGTGGCAAGACGTATGCGCTGAGCCTCACCTCCCGAGATAGTGCGCGAGGCGCGCGACAGTGATAAGTAACCTAAGCCCACGTCAACAAGGAAGCCCGTACGCTCGCGTATCTCCTTGACAATATCACGAGCAATGGCGCGCTCCTTATCGTTGAGCCAAGAGTCAATACCATCGATCCACTCCTTAAACTCGAGGATGGAGAGTGCCGACACATCGGCGATACTCTTACCTCCAATTTTAAAGTGTAACGACTCGGACCTAAGGCGCGTGCCACCACACTTGGGACATGTCTGCATCACGAGGAACTGGTCGCGCCACTTCTGTCCACGCTTCGACTCCTCGTCAACGTCGCGCATAATCCACTCCGAGAGACCCATCCACTGCGACAGCTGATTGCCACCGAGCGATGAGAACTCCGCGAGATTGATAGTCATAGGCTCCGAGTCGCCATAGAGTATAGCATTCATGCCCTCCTCCGAGATGGTTGATATGGGGTCGTCTAAGGTGAAGTCGTAGCGACGCCCTAACATCTCCATCATCGCAAAGAGCATATTATTATGGTGCTTACCTAACGGTTCTATGCCTCCATCACGTATCGACATGCTATCGTCGGGTACAATCTTACGCATATCAAACACTGGTCGCTCACCCAGGCCATTACACTCGGGGCAAGCACCCTTGGGCGAGTTGAACGAGAAGGTATGTGGCTCAGGCTCAGCAAAGGCCTCGCCCGTAGTGGGGCACATAAGATTACGCGAATAGTAGCGTAACCCCTCGGTGGCATAGTCGTAGAGCATCATCGTGCCCTTGCCCTGACGCATAGCCTCGGCCATAGATGTGAGCATACGCTCGCGATGAGCCTCACCAATAACCAGGCGGTCGATAACCATATCGATGGTGTGTATCTTATACCTATCGAGCTTCATGCCCGCCGAGAACTCGCGTATCTCGCCATCAATGCGGGCATAGATATATCCTTTGCGCGACATGGTCTCGAAGAGCTCGCGGTAGTGACCCTTACGACCCTTGACCACGGGAGCAAGGAAGGCTACCCTACGACCATCGAAGCCATCGATCATCAGTCGGCAAATCTCCTGATCGGAGTAGCGCACCATCTGCTCGCCCGTATATGGCGAGTAGGCGCGCGAGGCACGAGCGTACAAGAGGCGAAGGAAGTCGTTAATCTCCGTGACCGTGCCTACCGTCGAGCGTGGATTCTTATTAGTCGTCTTCTGCTCGATAGCAACCACAGGACTTAAGCCCGTGATATGATCTACATCGGGGCGCTCCATGTTGCCAACAAACTGGCGGGCGTATGCCGAGAGCGTCTCCATATAACGGCGCTGCCCCTCGGCATAGATAGTATCGAACGCCAATGACGACTTACCCGACCCCGAGAGGCCAGTGACCACAACGAGCGAGTCGCGTGGGATGGTTACATCCACGTTCTTAAGGTTATGCACCCTCGCACCCGTTACGGTTATCTCCCTCTTAGCCATCCGTTACAACATATTTGAGAGCATCGCCTGCAACGATATCCAACCCATAAGGTCGATGAACGACACCACAATTATCACCAACGTGAACCACTTGACAAACTTAACGCCCCAGCTCACAGCCCAATGCGAGGCAAGCACCGCGCCAAGGATATTACCCGCGCCATGCAGCAGACCCGCCGCATAGTCCACCTGTCCGTTGTACATAAACACTGCAAGGGCAAAGGGCATAGAGATAAATATAACACACCCCTTCAACACATTGGCAGTGACAATATCGAGATTCATAGTCCATATAGTCACGGCAAGAATCAAGAAGCCGAGACCAATATATATGTATCCACTATAGAAGCCCACGAAGAAGAAGAGCAGGTAGTGCCACCAACGTATATGCAGTTTGTGGCCCTCCCTCTTGGGTTCTTTATTACGATCCAAGATGAGATAGACCAAGATGATGGCCAACACCACACTCAGACATATCTTGAACGTCGTCTCGCTAACATCTATGGCAAAGAGCGAGCCCGCAATAGTTCCAAGAATCGTCGGCAATCCCAAGAGCAGACTATTCTTTATATCGAGCATGTTCTTACGCATAAAGGCTATCGTGGCTGAAAGGTTTTGCATGACCACAGCGATACGATTAGTACCATTGGCTACAGCCACAGGCATACCCATAGCCATAAACAGTGCCATCGTTATCACCGAGCCACCACCGCCAAGCGTATTGATAATACCAACTATAATGCCCGACACAAGAAGAAGCACTATCTCGTTGAGACCCAAATCTTGCAACAATTCCATATCTCTTCACTTACTTCATTACTTACCTTATCTCGAAGTCATCCGCAGCGGACGACACATTAAAGCGATTCCTAAACGCGACAAGAGCATCCATGTCGAGTTCAACGACGGCAACACTCTCACTATCGGCGAGATCTACGACCGTGCGGCCATAGGCATCGACGACGGCCGAGTCGCCAGCATACTCCAACGTAGGTTCTGCTCCTACACGATTGACACCCACCACGTAGGCTTGATTCTCGATAGCTCGTGCCCTAAGTAGCGTGCGCCACACATCCCTACGAGGCTTAGGCCATAGTGCCGAGTAGATGATAGCGTCGTAGTCGCCACGCTGACGGCTCCACACAGGAAAACGCAGATCATAACATATCTCGAGCAGATACCTCACTCCACGCCACGAGACCACCCGACGCTCTGTGCCACGCTCGAAATTGTCAGCCTCACCACCTAAAAATAGGTGACGTTTATCGTACCACTCAACCTCGCCCGAGGGCTTAACAAAGTAGAGACGGTTGCGGTAACAATCGCCCACGCGTATCACTACCGAGCCTACAATGGCTGCATCCATGCGTGTAGCCATCGACTGCATCCATCGTAGCGTGCGACCATCATCCACGACATCATCGGGTGTGGTAACAAAGCCCGTCTGGAACATCTCTGCAAGGACAACAACATCCGCATTGACGCCTCGGAGCATCGCCTCCAACGCCCCAAGGTTACGCTCCGCATCCTGCCACGCTATATCACGCTGAACAATTGCTACCCTACTCTTCATTGCTACTTCGTCGCTACATAGAAAAGGTCAAATCATTTGTCGTTGACCTCCGTTAATCGGTAATCATCCATAACTATCGCCTCCGTAAGTGCTGTATTAGCCCTATGTAGACGACGTCGGTTGATTCTATTCATCACATCGTAGGGCAGCTGCAACAGCCAACGTGGCAACCACCACTGCATGCGTAGCACATCGAAACGCATGATGCGGCGTACAGACGCCCTATTCTTCTCGTAATACTCCCACACGCGCTCATTGCCCGCCACGCCCAATCTCTCGACCTCCGCAAAGTCCGAGAGTAACGCACCAAACTCTTCGGCCGTATACTCCCTAACGTGCCACGGATTACGGGTCAACGACATAGGCTTATTCGGCGTACTCACGATAAACTTACCACCCCTACGCAATACGCGATACACCTCCTTGACGAAGGCCTTATCGCGACGTATATGCTCTATAACTTGGAACGAAACCACAAAGTCGAAGCTCTCATCCTCAAATGGCAGAGGTGGCACCTTAGCCTCGCGAAACTCAACATTCTCAGGTATCGCAGGTAGCTCCTCGGAGCGCGTCTTATCAATCGTAACGAAATGGTCGGCCGAGGGTGCAATGATATCAATGCCATAGCCAGTACCTGTGCCTATCTCCAACACACGACCACCAACACGGCATGCAGCCTCGACGTATGCCAACCTTGAACGTTGAAATACGAAGTTGTCCGAGACCTCGCGCGATACCCTCTCTGCCGTCTTAATAGCCATAACTATTTATACTCTCTATGCCCGTCTCCGTCTGGCGCACCTTACCCTGCTTGAGGAGCATGCCGAGGGCGCGCTTGAAGACCTTCTTACTCATGCCCGTGAGGCGCGACACATCCTGCGGGTCGCTATGGTCATTTACAGCGAGCTTACCACCGCCATCCGCGAGCATCTTCTCGAGCCTCTTTACCGAGGTCTCGACCTCGGCTAAACCCTGCTGCTGGAGGCTCACATCGATACGCATATCCTCCGTAATCTTACGCACCCAACCACGGCATCTATCACCCACGTGTATCGGGCGGAAGAGCTGATTCTTATATATCATCGCCCAATGGCGATTGTCGATAACCACGCGGTAGCCTATGGGTGTCTCGAACGCCACGAGCACATCAACCTCATCGCCAACAGCTACCGTGAGAGGCTCGTCGTTGTAGATGAACGGCTTAATCTTGTTCGTCGCCACACAGCGACCCGTACGGTCATCAACATACATATATACCACCGTTAGCTGCCCCGCAATGACACCGCCCTGCTGGTTACGATTCGGAAGGAATAGATGCTTGCCCGATAGTCCCCAGTCGAGGAACGCACCATGAATACTCTTATCCACGACCTTCAACGCAGCAACCTCACCAACCTTAATAAGTGGCTTCTCCGTAGATGCTACAAGACGATCCTCGGAGTCGTGATAGACAAAAACCTCCACCTCGTCATCCTCCTTCATGTCGAGCCTCGTAAAGCGGTTGGGAAGCAACACTTCCGTTCCCTCCTCATCTTTGAGGTATAGTCCGAAGTCTGATATGCGCGACACGGTAAGTCGCTGTATTTCGCCTGTTCTCATAGTTCAATAACATTTATAAGCGTGTAAAGATAATGAAAAATACTGAAAGAGTGAAGCGCATTTCATATTTTTTCGTACTTTTGCGAGAAATGGAGCATATACGCCAACATATCAAGGAGCAGGTGTCACAGCTGCCACACTCGCCAGGGGTCTATCAATTTGTCGACCGTAATGGCGTGATTATCTATGTTGGCAAGGCTAAAGATCTCAAAAAACGCGTATCGTCGTACTTCGTCGAGAACCGCGACCACTCGGCAAAGGTCATCGTTCTTGTGCGCCAGATTGTCGACATACGACATATCGTCGTAGATAGCGAGCAGGATGCTCTACTGCTTGAAAACTCACTGATAAAGAGCCTACAACCGCGCTACAACATACTTCTCAAGGATGACAAAACCTACCCATGGATAGTCATACGTCGCGAGCCCTTCCCGCGTGTGCAGTCCACGCGACAGCTTGTGCGCGACGGCTCACAATACTTTGGTCCCTACGGTTCGATATCGACACAGCGCTCAATATTGGAATTTATACGCGACGTCATACCATTGAGAACGTGCAAATTAAACCTTTCGTCTGAGAATATACGACGCGGTAAATACTCTGTATGCCTACAATACCACCTCGGCAACTGCAAGGCGCCATGCGTAGGCTATGAGAGCGAGGATGAGTATGCCGAGAGCATCGCCCTCGTGCAGTCGACACTCAAGGGAGACCTACGCCCCGTGCGTCGCTGGCTCGAGAGCGAGATGATGAGTGCTGCCCAGGAGCTTAAGTTCGAGGTTGCCGAACGC
>JAFUPR010000104.1 GCA_017481145.1 Alistipes sp.
GGTGCCGGGTCGGGCTCTGGCTCGGGTTCGGGTTCGGGGTCGGGCTCGGGCTCAGAAATCTCCTCAATCGTGATCTCCCCGGGCTCGTCACTACCTATACCGAGGATTGCATCTATATCCAAGGCATCATCAAATGCATCGCCTAAATCATTTACGCTCTCAATCTCGGGCTCGGGCTCAGGCTCAGGCTCGGGCGCTATGGTCTCCTCGACCCTTTCGGTCTTAACTGGGGGCGCTACTATTGCGGTGCGCTCTGCGGGAGCCTCATAGCCAAGCACCTCACCATAAAGGTGTCGTAGCTCCTCGAGCACAATATCTCGCTCAATCTGTGGCACGCCCTCCAGTTCGTTCCATCGCTCAACCATACTCTTTAGGCGCGACAATCTATCAACCATATTATTCAGCTCCATACTCAATACAATTATATGTATATATAACGTACCAAAGGTACGTAAAAATTGTTAATTAGCCAAAAAAAATACAACTAAACTAAAACTAAACTAAGAGGGGATGACTAAAAAGTGATTTAGCCATCCCCTGTTCCTTAAGAGGTTGAATAAAAAGATGTAGTTTTAGACTTAAGTTCCTTTTCACCACTCACGCTCGGCATAGCCCGCAAGCGGTCTCTGCTCTCGCTTACTCGTGGCGCTGCGAAGCCCTAAAAAGCGGAGTTTACTCAGCGTAAATGAGCATTTTGAGGGCGAGCATTTTGTTGTGAGAAGGCATTAGATACAACGCTCGGCGAATTTCAAGACGATGAGGTTATATTATACTCGCTACCTATACTCCAACTTATACGAACATACATAGATGCGCGAACCCGAATAATAAGTAGCATCATTATGATTGATCGACACATAGCGAGTACCAGCCGAGAGATCCAAGTTAACAGACACCGTAGACCACTCCGCCGACGATGTTGTATTGTTTGAGCCTGTCAGAGTAGCTGTTTGGTAGCTTGTCGCCGTTACGGTATTTGATGTAGTCTCTCCGACGTATAACTTTGCACTATTACTCGAAGGCCTTATCGCTGCCACATAATACTTAGCATCCATAGTAGCCTTCGTAGAGACCTTCGCAGGATGATAGTAGGCGGGGGTTGCTACCCAACCATCATCAGAACCTGCAAGGCCACCCTCTTTAAGGCATAAAAGATCCATCTTTATTGAAGACCCATTACGTTTCCAACCCGCAGAGTCAAGTTGCGCATCTGTCGATTGATAGAATGTAAATGAGTGTGGAATACCTGTGAGGCTTACATAATTTGACGAATAATACTTCTTGTCGCCAACCTTAATAAAGGCCTTAATTGATGTCTTCTCGCCAACGGTTGTCGAATACGATGGTATCGTTGTGGTATAGAACGTATTAGTGCTCTTATCCCAAGCAACCTGCTGGCCAGAGTAGGTATACTCAGTACCCTCAACATCAAATCCTAAATCTGAGATAACAGCATCTTGAACACCATAGTAAGATGATGCACAACTCTCTCCGTTAATACCCGTAGCAAAGTAGATAGCCGTACCCGAACATTTATTTGCAGAGGCTATATCTTTATCCATATAATAGCTATACGAGCTCTTTGCACCGAGCGTCACCGTGGGCTGAGACCACTCGATATCTACGCGGGTGGTTGTGCCTCGCTCGAAGACCTTGCCATTGTAGGCCTTGGTGCATACGTTGCCCGAGGCATCCGTAAGACGCACAATATATCCAGCGCTCATATCGAGGTCGGCGGGAAGACGGAAGAAGAATCCTTCAACCGCGGGGCCCTCGACAACAAGAGAGGCTACAGGTAGGCTGTAGGTGATAGCATCAGTATCGAAGTCGTAGGTGAACGTCGAGTTGATCTTAGCCCCTGTGAAGCTCATGAACTCAGCCTTCTCGAGCGACTCGACACCGCTAACTGCGACATGAAGGAGTGCGTTTACTGGTCGGAATTCCATCTGCAGGCCGCTCATAGAGCTATCCTTGGTCATTGCCACAAGAGCAGCTACCACGTCATCACCCGACTGCTCGCCATAGTTGAACGTAACCATGCCGTTGCTTACATTTGTATCGGGATATACAGCGTAGTAGGTATCCACCTCAGCAACAGCCACACCCTCGCCCTCGAAGCGTATGTTGCTCTTACCCGCGGCAGTTGCTGCGAGCTTCACGTTCATGCCCGCCATCGACTCGAGACGGATGACGTCACCCTGCTCCCAGCTCACCTCGGTGAAATTCTCACCACCGACGGTGACGCGCGTGTCGTCGGTAACGATCGATGCACTAAGTGTAAGTGTTGCGTTGTTGTCTACAATTGCGATGGGCTCGTCTACACTCTGACAACCCACCATTGCGGCCATAGCCGCCAAAGCAATAAAAAATCTCTTCATAACCATGTAGTGAATTGTTGGTGATTACTCCATCTCTGAACCTTCGCCGCCGTCGCCGTAGTCGCTACCACCGCCCACGCCCGAGAGCGCAAAGCCACTCTCCACGGCAATCATCAATACCTCCACATCGGGAGCTACATAAAATTCTCTTTTAAACATATCTTGTAATAGTTTATGATTATCCTAACACAAACAATCATCCCAAAAGGATGCGCAAAGTTATTGATTGATAGCACATATTCAAAGAAAAAAAATCACTTTTCAACGAATCGTATCATTTTTAAAATATAGCACTTTTTTGGTTGTTGTTTTTGGTTATTTAATCAGTAGTATTGGTTATAGCCATATATTGCAGACCCCATCAAACAAAAAGCCCGACCTCTTTCGAGATCGGGCAGGTATACCAACAAGTAACAACACTATTTATTACCGTAACCTACGAAGAGGCTATAAACATACGAAGCTGCTGATGCCGTACTATAACTATTATGCAACTCAATTGATGCATTCGACGACGACATTACTGCGGTCTTGTTAGAACAACTATGAGTCTGTTGCTCATTACCATTGGTTGTCGTATAGCTATGAACTCCACTACCCGAAATACTTAATGTAAACGTTGTATTATTTCTCGAATCTGCAGGACGACCGAAGACATAACGTAATTCTCCTGTTCCTACAGACATAAATGAGCCATCCACTATAACATTTACATTAGCTGGCAATGAAAAATCTGACTTAGTTATCGTTGTAGAGCCATTAGCCCAGTTACCAATACTTCCAACATTATAGCCAATACGAACAGAATTACTTGTATTCCACGTTACATAACCACTCTCTGTCCACGAGCCATCGTTTGCCGACACATTGAGAGTATAGGGAAGACCCGTGATATAGAGCGTAGACTCCGACTCGATGGTGCCATGCTCCTTTGTAACGATATACGCCTTGACGTTGTGGCTGCCGTTTGCTACCGTAAGATTCGACATAGAGAAGCTCTTTGACGACTTATTCCATGTTACAGCGCCATCGTTAGAGCTATAAGTAGTACCATCAACAACAAAACCTACCTCAGAGATAAATGCACTCTGGATGCCAGCATAGGTAGTTGCGCAGTCTCCCGTAAAGTAGATTACGTTATTAGCGCAGCTATTAGCCGTTGCGGGCTGATTGAGGAGGTAGTAGCTATATGATGTCTTAGCTCCAAGCGTCACCGAAGGTGTTGACCAGGCGATATCTACGCGGGTGGTTGTGCCGCGAGCGAAAGTCTTGCCGTTGTAGGCCTTAGAGCATACATTGCCCGAGCCATCTGTGAGGCGTACGACATAGCCATTTGCCATATCAAGGTCGGCAGGCAACGAGAAGAAGAAGCCCGCAGTCGCAGGGTTCGACACCTCAAGGGTTGTCGTTGAGCCCGTAGACGTGGTTGTATCGTTGGCGAAGTCGTAGCTAAAGCCCGAGGCTACCGATGCGCCATCATAGGCCATAAACTCAGCCTTAGCAAGTGTCTCAACACCACTAACAGCCACATGCAAGAGCGAGTTGATGGGCTGGAATGTCATAGGTATGCTACCCTTAGCAACATTCTCTGCCTTAGCCGCGAGGATAGCTACATCGCTACCCGACTGCGTCGTGAGGTCGAAAGTTGCAACACCAGCCTCGATGGCTGTTGCGGGATAGATGGCATAGTAGGTGTCGGTATCAGCAGCAAACGTGCCCTCACCCTCGAAGCGAACATTCTCGTTGCCCGCAGCAGTGGCCGTAAGCGTTGCCGAAGCACCCGCCGCCGAGCTAAGGGTAACATTGTCACCCTGCTCCCACTTAACATCCGTAAACTTCTCGCCCTCGACAGTCACACGTGTCTCCGAGAGGTCGATAGAGGCAACAATCGAGATAGCCTCCTTGGTCTCTAAATTTGCGATGGGCGCCTCCTTAGCACAACCCACCATAGCAGCAATAGCTGCCATAGACATAAAAATCTTTCTCATAAGTCTAAAGTGAATTGTTTGTGATTAGTCCATCTCTGAACCTTCGCCGCCGTCGCCGTAGTCGCTACCACTGCCGACACCTGAGAGCGTAAAGCCATACTCTACTGCAATCTCAAGAACCTCTACTTCGGGGGCGATGTAGAATAGTTTTTTCATCAGTGTAAATTATGTTATGTTTGTTTTCTTCGTCTTTCGCGCGCACGCACCATACGCACACGTGGGTAAAAGTCGCGGCAAAGGTAGCACTTTTTCGTTTGGCGCAAAACTAAATTCAACCAAACGGCTGATTTTGATAGCATAAATAACAACCGACGACTAATAATTAATGCGTTAATGGCGTGGTCACGAGCAGACCCCTCGACTGCGCTCGGGGTGATAGGAATCATAGTAAACCTAACATAAGAGATTACTTTGAGAGTCAGAAGCAGCGAGATGTTTCGACTAATGCTCCGCTCAACATGACAGAGCGGGCTGTATGACCTAATTTAGCATCAGAGCAGGTCTGATATAAGAGAGTATTTTCTTGTCAGAAGGGGTCTAATTTGGTGCATCGCAAAAGAAGGGGATGACTAAAAAGTAATTTAGCCATCCCCTGTTCCTTAAGAGGTTGAATAAAAAGATGTAGTTTTAGGCCTACGAAGCCCGAAAAAGCGGAGTTTACTAAGCGTAAATGAGCATTTTGAGGGCGAGTATAACGACAAAATACACTTTTTATTCAGCCTCTTGCTCTTTTGGGATGTGCCGAAGTAGACCCCTTATCACAAGAAAGTAACGGTGTATGTTAGGTCATCAAGACAGATATACAGCGGAGTATTAGCTCCATACTCACCAATATCGGTAGTCTCGATAGTAAGGCGTATGCCTGAGAGGTTGCCACTGAGGGCTGATATGTCGAAGGCATCCCAGTTGGTGGCAAGGAAGCGCTTGCCGTCGCGATAGTCTACAACATAGCAATCGACGCTATTGCCCTCGGTATTGTCCTCCAAGAGGGCTGTGAAGGTAACCTTAAGGTAGTCGCCATCGGTGAAGGCGCGGGCATAATAGTTTACATCCTCGTCGGTGATAGACTTATAGGTATAGGTGGAAAGGTTGAGCTTCACGGTAGTAAAGGTATAGTCGCCACGATAGTGACAGAGGACATCACAAGGCTCGTTATAGCTATCGTAGTAGAAGACGAGGAAGCTATCGCCCGAGGCGGCCTTAGTGTTATAGACGCCATACTGGTTGGCATAAGTGCCATCCTCCATATCGTAGCACTTAGAGTGTGCAAAGCCACCCCACGAGCCATAAGTCTCGTCATAGAGGTGCTCAAACTTAAGGTAGTCGTTTCTATAACCAAGGGCATAATTCTCGCCTCCAGCTATTGTCTCCTCGAAGCTCTCAACAGCAGAGTAGGAATTGGTGTCGTTCAATCCCTCCTCATCCAAAGCGCAGCCTACAAATAGTGCGGGCAGCAAAATAGCAAATACTCTCTTCATCTATTTAAATATTTATGTTTCAGTTACATCATTATATAAACGACACCACATCGTAGGCGCGGTAGGCCGTTTTATCCCAGCGTGGCAGCTTAGCATCATTCGGGTGCATATCGAGCGTTATGCGTATGATGTCGCCATCGTAGTTGTAGCTCACCACCGCGGGCACAACGCCTCCATCGGCATGGCGTCGAAGCGTGAGCTCTATATCCGTGATGCCCATATCTTGGCGTGGCACAAGGCTTATGGTGGCCTTGCCATCGTCTACACCGAGCAGGCTCATATCGAACTCATCCGATGCGAAGCGGAAAGCATTGGTAGGGTTGGTGAGGATGTCGTGCGAGGTGAGGTCTACCCTATCGACAGTCACCTCCTTACGTTCATTGTTAACCTCATAGCGCAGCTTGCCGTCGCTATACACCTCCATCTTACCAAGCGACAGGTAGTAGCTATCGTCTGCGACCATAAATAGGCCATTAAGCTGCCCCTGGTCAGCAGCAGCATCGCCGCCAAGCTCCACCGTAGCACCCATAGTATAGCTTGCACCAAGGGTAGCATTGAGGTTCTTGATCCACTCCTCGGCCGTCTGCGCCGAGAGCGTCGTCGCCGACAACAAACCAATGCAAATAAGGAGTATATTATATATATTTCTCATTGCTATTTACTAATTACTAATCGTTATTCAACGCCCAACTCTTGGAGTCGCGCCTCCAACGACGGCAGGTCGTAGAAACGTATCTCACGCGTCTTAGAGCCTATCTGTGGGCCTACGATACCTGCTCGTTCGAGCTGTAGCATGATACGGCCTGCGCGGTTGAAGCCCACCTCGAAGTTACGCTGAATCATAGAGGTGGAGATCATACCATTAGCAACAGCCTCGCGCGCTATCTCCGCGAACTTAGGATCATACTTCTGCGGAGCACTCGACTCCTCACTACCGTAGTTAGGCATATCGCCACCAGCCTCGGGCGTGTAGTCTGGAAGGTTATATGCCGAGGTGTAGCCCTGCTGCGAGCCAATATGATTCACTATGCGCTCGACATCGGGTGTATCGACGAAGGCGCACTGTATACGCGTAGGCTCACCACCACTGAGGAACAACATATCGCCACGACCGATAAGCTGGTTAGCACCAGGCTGATCGATGATAGTACGCGAGTCGGTCATCTGCATAACACGGAAGGCTATACGCGCGGGGAAGTTGGCCTTGATACCACCCGTGATGACCTTAACATCGGGACGCTGCGTGGCGACAATAAGGTGTATGCCCACGGCACGCGCCTTCTGTGCCAGACGCATAACGGGAGTCTCGACCTCCTTAGCCGTCATGATAAGGTCAGCAAACTCGTCGATAACAACCACGATATATGGCAAGAAACGGTGACCATTATCGGGGTTGAGCTGGCGGTGTAAAAATTTGTCGTTATACTCGACGATATTCTTAGCATGCGCCTTCTTGCACAGCTCCAGACGTGTAGCCATCTCCGTGCAGAGAGCATTGAGCGTATATACCGCCTTCTTAGGGTCGGTGACGATAGACTCATCCTCCGACTCCATCTTCGCCAAGAAGTGTTTCTCCAGCTTATTATATAGCGAGAACTCCACCATCTTGGGGTCTATCAGCACGAACTTCAACTCGGCGGGGTGCTTACGATAAAGCAACGAGGTGATTATGGCGTTCAGTCCCACAGACTTACCCTGACCCGTAGCACCTGCAACCAACAAGTGCGGCATCTTGGCAAGGTCGAACGTATAGTTCTGATTCTGGATGGTACGGCCGATAACAATGGGGAGCTCAGCACGCATATTCTGAAACTCCTCAGAGCATATTGCCGAGTGCATCGACACCGTCTGCTTGGTCTTATTAGGCACCTCGATACCCACCGTTCCCCTACCAGGGATGGGGGCTATGATGCGGACACTCTGCGCCTTGAGATTCTGCGCAAGGTCGTCCTCGAGGCCTCGTATGCGGGCAATCTTAACACTCGGATCCTGCACAATCTCGTAGAGCGTGACCGTGGGGCCCACGGTAGCAGTCATGCTGATAATGGGGATATGGAAGTTGTTGAGCGTCTCACGAATACGCTCCTTATTCTCGAAAATCTCCTCCTCGTTGATGACCTTCTCACTCTTATAATCGCTAAGGAGCGACGGCGTGGGCGCCTCGTAGTGCGCAATATCAAGCATAGGATCGTAGAGGTCTACGTCTATATCCTCCTCGTCGAGCTGCTTGACATCGTTGGCTATGACCTTGACAACGAGATTATCATCCTCCTCCGACTTTATCTCGCCATCATCCACACGCTCCGTATCCTCGTCGACACCCAATACTTCATCTACCTCCAATGGGTTCATCGGCGTATCATCCTCGGGGTCGATAGGCTCCGTCGTGAAGTCGTCGACTTCATCATCTACAGAGGTATTCAATTGCTCCTCAACAGAATCGGACACAGACTCGGCAACGACCACATCATCCTCGCTAACAGCATTATTATCGCCATTATCTATCTCATCAAGCGCATCATCATCCCCCTCCTTATCCTTACCGCGACGCATGAGGTCTATAGCACGGCGCGTAACAGTCGTGATACCACCAGCCACCTGGCCACCCGCCGTATCTACAACCTGCAAGAAGTTGCGATTGATGAGTAGGCCCGTAAGAATCCAGCCAGCGATGATGACTAAGAGTGTGCCAATTGAGCCTATCGACTGACGCAACGTAGCATCGAGCGCAACGCCATACTCGCCGCCAAGACCCGAGCCGAAGATACCCCAATTTGTATCGAAGATATAGCCGAGTGTCAGCGAGCCAAGCACCAGCACAAAGGCGTAGATAAGCACAAAACGGTGCAACGCAAGCGGCTTACAGCGGAAGAGACGCCAGCCGATGATGGTGATGACCATGGGTATGATAAGGGCAAAGAGGCCGAAGCCACCGCCCACCAACATATTAGCCACGTTAGCACCACCCTGGCCACATATATTTCTAAATTCGGGGTTGCTCAAAGGTCTACCCACCTCCTGCAGAGCGCTCATATCCTGCTTCCAGAAGAATAGGTAGGATAGTATCGAGCAGAAGATGAATGCTCCGATGAGCATCAACACAAAGCCCGAGACGAGTCGCACGTTATCCCACGTAGACAACTCACCGTTACCACCCTTAGTCGCATGCTTACGACTCTTCGTATTTTTATCTTTAGCCATAATGTATTTACTATTTATAACGCAACATCATTCACTAATATTTTTGAGGCCTTCAACTCGAGCCTACGGCGGTACTCCTCGTCCGCGAAGCTCAGGAAGCGACACTCTGCCACATTATCCTCCGCCGCAGCTATATCGTAGCGCTCGAGCAACCACTGTACGCGTCGCGCCACAGCCTCGCCCGAGTCGATAATCTCAATATCGCGCTCGGCTATAACCTCACGTATTAGCGGCCTAAGGAAGGGGTAGTGTGTACACCCCAGCACAATCTTATCAACATCTCTATCCAGCAGCGGCTCTATAACACGACGCACAGCCTCCTTAGCCTCGGCCGTAGTCTCCATATCGCGCTCGACAATCTCCACGAAACCCTTGCCCACAACCTTAACAACATCTACACCCTCAGCATAACGCATCGCCGTCGAGAGGAACATGTCACTCTCCAAGCTATGTCGCGTAGCCAAGACCGCAATACGTCGTGTGCGCGAGCCGAGACATGCGGGCTTCACGGCGGGCTCCAAGCCTACAATAGGCATATCCTTCCATCGCTCACGTAGCGCCGCAACCGCAGCCGTCGTTGCCGTATTACACCCCACAACAACCATCTTAACGCCCTCGGCCACAAGTCGCTCAACGGCAGCATAGGCGAAGCCCTCAATCTCCTCACGCGAGCGACCACCGTATGGGCAGTTCTTACCATCGCCAAGATAGACAAGCGACTCCGACGGCAACAGTCGACGTAGCTCGCGCCACACCGAGAGGCCACCAAAGCCCGAGTCGTAGACACCTATGGGGGCATTATTCATATCCGTATCTAACGCTTTAACTCGTTAACTATATACTCCACAACATCATCGTCGCCCATCGTCGAACAGTCGATGGTGAGGGCTGCCGCAGCGTAGTATGGCTCACGTCCTGCCATCTGCGCACGCATAAATTGTAGTAGCTCCTGGTCGCTCTTACCACGAAACATCGGACGTTTCTCACGCCCGTAGTCCGTTAGACGCGCAAGTATCTGTTCGGGCGCGCGACGTAGGTATACCGTCATGCCACACTCCTTGAGTCGCTCCATATTATCGCCCCACGTGGGTAGACCTCCACCCGTAGCCACCACCACATCTCTACGCCCCTCGACGATAGCCTCCACGGCTGCGCGCTCCGAGCGTCGAAAATACTCCTCGCCCTCGTAGAGAAAGATGTCGGCGATAGTCGCACCCACCATACGCTCCACGTACTTATCCGTATCGACAAAGTCGACACCGAGACGCCGTGCAAGACGCTTGCCGAGCGAGCTCTTTCCCGAGCCAGCATATCCCACCAAGCTGATAATCATAGTATTAGAACAGGTTTAGTTGCTCAGCCGAGAAGTTAGCATCATCAGTCTCAGCACGCGAGGCATAGTCTACATTAGGATCAGCCTTGATATCCTCACCTACGATGTCCTCCATATCCAGAGTCTCCTCCATGTCGGCGATATCCTCCTCATTTAGCTCGTCATCCTGAGACATCTCCTGCTCAGTATCCTCGGGCTCGACAAACTGCAACGAGGCAACCTCGTATGTTGTAATACGCTTGCCCTTAGCACGATGGCTCTTTACGGCGATAAACTCGTCAACCTCGATGACCTCCTCGGGGCGCTGTGCATGCTGACCACCGAACGTCACAACGAGCTTAGCACCTGCTCTGTAGGTGATGGCCACAAAGCGCATGGGCGCACCCTCCTCCAAGAAATACTGCGTCTTATCGCCCGTCTCGAGCTGGAAGCGTTTCATATAATAATACTTCTGCTCACCATCGTAGTAGCACAACGAGTACACCCTATCGGCAACGAAGCGCTCCACTCGTATCGTATCGTCGGGGAAGTGCTGCTGTACATCAAAGCCCGTGATGTAGTACTGGTTCTTCGCCGTCCACACAACAATCTTATCCTCGCCCTTGAACTCGCCAAGCAACACACCACGCCCATCGGTATTTAGTCGACGTACATCCTCGTCGTACCATATATTCTGACCACCGAGTGTCGAGGCGCCCTTCTCCTTGAGCACAATCTTATTTATCGGGTAGCGCGTAACCAAGTTACCCACACTCTGACGTCCCTTGATGGCGAGCGTCGAGAGGTCGAGGTCTATGATGCACTTCTTCAATCGTGCCCGCGGGCGCAGATAAATCTTGAGTATCTCAGCCTCACCATTGGGATTGACCGAGAGGTATATCAACTCACTTTTTGCCGTGCCCTTCGTTAGGTCGTACTCCTTATCGCGCGTGATGGACTTTATGGCGCAGCGCTTCATCATGATAGCACCACCACGACCATCGCGATAGAGCATATTGTATATCGTGCGCTCGTCGTTACGCTTATATATACCTATATAATATATGTTCTTATCGAAGAATGCCTTTTCGCATATCTTCGTAATCTTATAACGACCATCCTTTAGGATGATGATTACATCGTCTAAGTTCGAGCAGTCGCAGACAAACTCCGAGTCCTTCATGCTCTTACCATAGCCGAAGAAGCCCTCCAACCTATCCACATAGAGCTTGGCATTCGACGATGCTACCTTCCACGCCTCAATAGTATCGAACTCGCGTATCTCCGTGCGACGCTCCTTGCCCTCGCCATACTTAGCCTTGATGCGCTCGAAGTAGGCAATGGCGTAGTCGGTGAGGTGGTCGAGGTCGTACTTCGTCTGCTTTATATCCTTTTCTATCTGCATAATTTCGTTGTCGGCCTTCTCAGAGTCGTAGCGCGAGATACGGATAAACTTCAACTCCGTGAGTCGCTGCACATCCTCGAGCGTGACCTCACGACGGAGCTTTGACTTGAATGGAACAAGACCCCCATCTACCGCCTCGTATGCAGCCTCACGCGTACGACAGCCCTCAATCAGGTGATAGAGCTTATTCTCGATGAAGATACGCTCCAACGATGCCGCATGCCACGCCTCATTCAGCTCGTCAAGCTTGATTTGTAACTCCTTGCCGAGTAGTGCCTTAATATGATCGGTAGAGTAACGCAGAATGTCACTCACACCCATAAATACGGGCTTATCGTCGACAATAACACAAGCATTAGGCGAGATGCTCACCTCGCAGTCAGTAAAGGCATAGAGCGCATCGATGGTCTTATCCGACGACTCGTCGGCAGCCACCTGGATGACAATCTCCACCTTCTCGGCCGTATTATCGTCGACCTTCCTAATCTTGATCTTACCCTTATCGTTAGCCTTGATGATTGACTCCTTGATGCTCTCCGACGTCGTGGTATAGGGTATCTCTGTGATTGCCAACGTGCGCTTGTCTATCTTCGATATGCGTGCGCGCACCCTCACCGAGCCACCACGCAGACCATCGTTATAGTTGCTCGCATCCATGATACCGCCCGTCTGGAAGTCGGGCACCAACGTAAACTCCTCACCACGAAGATAGGCGATAGAGGCATTGATAAGCTCCACAAAGTTGTGAGGCAGAATCTTCGATGCAAGACCTACGGCGATACCATCGGCACCCTGCGCTAAGAGTAGCGGGAACTTCACAGGTAACGTCACAGGCTCCTCCTTACGGCCGTCGTATGCAAGCATCCACTCCGTAGTCTTCTTGTTGTAGACAACATCCAAGGCGAACTTCGACAATCGCGCCTCGATATAACGCGCAGCGGCAGCCTCGTCACCCGTAAGTATGTTACCCCAGTTACCCTGCATATCTATGAGCAGTCCCTTCTGCCCGAGCTGCACCAAGGCATCTTTGATGGAGGCATCACCATGCGGGTGGTACTGCATGGCCTGACCCACCACGTTTGCCACCTTATTGTAACGACCATCCTCCACACACTTCATGGCGTGCAGAATACGGCGCTGCACGGGCTTCAAGCCATCGGCCAAGTGGGGCACAGCACGCTCGAGGATAACGTACGAGGCGTAGTCCAAGAACCAATTTTTGTACATACCCGTAAGCCTACGCACATTATCGTCGGCCGAGGTGAGCACATCGTACTTACCCTTAGCTACGTCAGCCACATCGTCGCCACCATCCTGCGACTCCAACTGAGGCTCCTCAACCTCCAATATATCCTTATTATCCTCCATCGTTAGTTAAGCATTTTCAGGTTTTCGATAATGTCCTCCTCAACACGTAGGTTGCCGACAATAAAATCCTTTCTATCGGGCGTATTCTTACCCATGTAGAAGTCCAAAAGGTCGTGTATAGGGTCATCCTTCGTCAAGCGCACCTTATCCAGACGCATGCCCTCACCAATAAACTCCTTAAACTCCGCTGCCGATATCTCACCGAGACCCTTGAAACGCGTAATCTCGGCCTGAGCACCACACCTCTTCACTGCCGTCTGACGCTCCTCGTCGTTATAGCAGTAGTGCGTCTCCTTCTTGTTACGCACACGGAACAGCGGCGTCTGAAGGATATAGAGGTGACCCATGCGAATAACCTCGGGGAAGAATTGCAGGAAGAAGGAGGTCAGCAATAAGCGTATGTGCATGCCGTCGACATCGGCATCCGTCGCGATGATAACCTTGTTATAGCGTAGGTTATCCATATCCTCCTCGATATTCAAGGCTGCCTGCAGGAGGTTAAACTCCTCGTTCTCATATACCACACGCTTGGTAAGTCCGTAGCAGTTTAGCGGCTTACCGCGCAACGAGAAGACGGCCTGAGTACGCGGATCACGGCTTGAGGTTATAGAACCCGAAGCAGAGTTACCCTCGGTGATAAATATCATCGTCTGGTCGGCGAGGTCGTTCTTATCGGTATAGTGTATCTTACAATCCCTCAGTTTCTTGTTATTTAGAGACACCTTCTTTGCTGCCTCGCGTGCCTTCTTCTGTACGCCCGAGATAGCCTTACGCTCCTTCTCGTTCTCGACAATCTTCTTTTGCAGCGTCTGCGCCACCTCGGGGTGCATATGCAGATAGTTGTCGAGGTTTGTGGCGAGGAAGTCGCCCACAAACTGACGCATCGTAATACCCGCCTCCTTATCCTTCGAGCCGAGCTTCGTCTT
Source organism: Alistipes sp. (assembly GCA_017481145.1). Classification (GTDB taxonomy): domain Bacteria; phylum Bacteroidota; class Bacteroidia; order Bacteroidales; family Rikenellaceae; genus Alistipes. Next base: position 14,057 of record JAFUPR010000104.1, read on the forward strand.
TGTCTGCGACTCGAAGATGGGGTCGTCGACACGTACCGAGATAGCTGCGATTATCGAAGTACGTATGTCCGATGGGTCGTAATCCTTATGATAAAACTCCTTGATAGTCTTAGCTATAGCCTCACGAAAGGCCGCCTGATGTGTACCACCCTGCGGTGTGTACTGACCGTTGACGAATGAGTAGTACGCCTCACCATAGCCATTGCCATGGGTGATGACCACCTCGATATCCTCACCCGAGATATGCACAGGTGTATATAGAGGCTCGTTAGAGAGGTTATCGTTGACAAGGTCTAAAAGACCATTCTTCGAGGTGTACGATGTGCCGTTGAGCACGACCGTAAGGCCGAGGTTTAGGTAGGTGTAGTTCTTGACCATCTGCTCGACATACTCCATATTGTAGCTATAGTCACCAAATACCTCCCTGTCTACCACAAACTCAACGTAGGTACCATTCTGCTCCGCCACACCACTCTCCGAGCGGTCGGTCTGCTCCAAGCCCTGCGCAAATGTGACGGTGCGCGCCTCACCCTCGCGCACTGAGCGCGCGAGAAAGTGACTCGAGAGCATATTTACAGCCTTCACGCCGACACCATTAAGACCTACCGTCTTTTTGAAGGCATCACCGCCATACTTACCTCCCGTGTTCATCTTACTCACAGCGTCTGCGAGCGCCTCCAACGGGATACCACGACCATAGTCCCTGACCGACACCCTATCTCCCTCGATATTTATCTCTATGCGCTTACCTGCGCCCATGATAAACTCGTCGATGGAGTTATCCACGACCTCCTTCAGAAGCACGTAGATACCATCATCGGCCTGTGTTCCATCGCCAAGCTTGCCGATATACATACCTGGACGTAGACGTATATGCTCACGGGGCGATAGCGTGACTATCGCATCCTTACCATAGGCTGCTGTCTGTGTATTCTGCTCTGCCATATATCCCTTCACTTACTTATTTCTGCGCACCTCAGCTAATGCCTCCACCATCGTATCGTGAACCTCTGCCATTACCTCCTTTATCGAACGCTCCTCTACATCCTTTGCCGTAATGGGAGGTAATACCTTGATGGTTATCTTATTGCTCCAGTTGATAAGCCAACCCTTGCGCACCATTGTGCTCGTGCCGTCCAGAACTATGGGGAGGATAGGCACACCAGCATCCTTGGCAAGGATGAAGGCACCCGCCTTGAAACCATGAATCTCGCCATCCTTCGAGCGTGTACCCTCGGGGAAGATAGATACCGAAGCGCCCTTGGCGAGCCACTCCTTACCCTTGTCGTGTACAAGCTGCATTGCCTCCTTGGCACTCGCGCGGTTGATGACGATGTCGCCATGCGCAAACAACAGACGACCCACAATAGGTATGCGATAAACCTCCTTCTTCGACACCCACTTAAAGACCAAGGGCAGGTTGTAGATGCTCATGATGTCAATCATCGAGTTGTGATTCAACACCATGACATACGGCTGCTTGGGATCTATATTCTCAGCACCTATAACCTCACGCTTCATCACAGGCGACAGGCCAAATACTACGTCCGTAATCCACTTCGACAGCGTATGAACTACATAACGCTTCTTATCAAATGGATAACACACCACAAGGGCGATAAATGAGACGACGTAGAGCACCACGGCCACCACTAAACATACGAGGTAATAGAGAATTGTTAACATAATAAACGCTGTTAGAATCTTACATTTTATTCAATTTGCAAATATACAAATTTTTCTCGAAATCAAGCGCAACACGAGACGATAAAAATTTTAAAATAACAGAGTGCCGAGGGTAGCATTTCTATCGCCTATGGACATTGCCGAACGCTTAAGTTATGGGAGCAAATGTATCGTGGTCATACCCAACTCAACACAAACAGAGAGGGCTGTAAGAGTGGATAGGTATTTTGGAATATATGGGAAGCAAGTAACAAAGCAAACGATTTCGGAATTGAATAGGCTAAACGTAATTGGTTGATAAACAACAAAAAGCGA
>JAFUPR010000011.1 GCA_017481145.1 Alistipes sp.
AAATATACAAAAACTTTTTAACACAACAAAGGCTATTCCAATGTTTTTCAACGGAATAGCCTATTTTTTTTACAAATATATGTTCATTAGATACAACAAAGGCTGACTAATAGCCCTTGGGACTTTTTAGTCAGCCTCCTTGGTTCTGTTGTTGAAGTGACCCCAAAAGTTTTTTGTCCAAACTTTTGGGGTCACTTCAATTACTTTTTAGTCACTCCATTTTTTTTGTCGAGAGGGCGCTGTGCTTGCTTAATTTAAGGGCGAAGCCCGCCCTATATTCCAAGCGCTCCTGCGGAGCGCAACATTACTAATTCCTAATTACTCACTACTAATTTATTTTTGCGTTCCGCAAAAATATTGTATCTTTGTCGCGTACTATTTATATACATAAGTGCAAACATTGCGTTATAAGAAAAAAGTGAAAACATGGCATACCTAAAGATTATATTTTACGGTCTACTCTCCTTCATCGAGCGTAATCCGATATTCTGTTTAGTCATCTTACTATTGGCTCTATTTGCGCCATTTGTAATCAAATGGGCGCTATGGGTGATTCTCGGACTATTGGCTATACCTCTGATAGCCCTGCTTATCTTCACCCTGCGCTTTCGTAAGATGCAGCGCGATGTGAACAACCAGTTCCGTCAGGCAGGTGGAGCCTCGGGCTTCAATGCTGGCACGGGTTTCGGTGGCTTTGCCAACATGGGTAATGGCATGTCGCTCGAGGAGCTTGTGCGTCAGATGCAGGCGCAGGCCGACGCTCGACAGCGTAGCAATACGAAGTCGGAGCCCAAGACCACAAAGATAGACAACGATAAGTCGGGCGACTATGTCGACTTCGAGGAGGTAAAGTAGTTGAGACTAAAGATAAGAGAGTCTATGATAAAGCTTTTTGAAAACATCGGACGTTACTTTATGCTCATGGGCAAGGTATTCTCGCGCCCTGAGAAGATAAGTATCTATCGTCGTCGTATATGGTTTGAGATTGAGGCCTTGGGTTTCAACTCTATATCGCTCACGGCCATCATCTCGGCATTCATCGGTGCTGTTGTGGCGCTTCAGATGGCCATCACGCTCGAGTCGCCATTCATTCCGCAGTTTATGATTGGCTATGCCACACGCGAGGTTATGGTGCTAGAGTTTTCATCTACCGTAGTAGCCCTTATTCTTGCGGGTAAGGTCGGCTCCAACATCGCCTCGGAGATTGGCACCATGCGTATCACGGAGCAGATTGATGCCCTCGAGATTATGGGTGTCAACTCGGCTTCGTACCTTATCCTCCCGAAGGTTGTGGCTACGGTCATCTTCGTCCCGCTGCTCACGCTCTTTAGTATCTTCGTGGGTATCGTCGGTGGTTATGCTATTGCCTACCTCACGGGCATCATGCTCCCAGGCGACTATGTCGAGGGACTATTCTACTGCTTCGAGCCCTTCTCGATAACGTACGCCTTGGTGAAGGGCGCTGTCTTTGCATTCATCATCACCTCCATATCGGCCTACTGTGGTTATTATGCCAAGGGTAACTCTCTGGAGGTTGGCCGTGCCTCTACACGTGCTGTGGTGGCGGGCTCTATTACTATCATGATATTTGACCTTATCCTAACACAAATTATGCGAGTATGATACGTGCAGACCATATATCAAAGACATTCGATGGCCGTGAGGTGCTCAAGGATATAAGCGTAGAGTTCGACACGGGCAAGACCAACCTTATCATCGGTCGTAGTGGCTCGGGTAAGACTGTCCTTTTGAAGTCGCTCGTAGGACTTCACGAGGTGGATAAGGGTCTCATATTCTTCGACGACACATGCTATACGAAGCTCGGCTTCAGGGAGCGTAAGGAGATACGCAAGGATATAGGCATGATATTTCAGGTCGGTGCTCTCTTGGACTCCTCTACCGTTAGGGAGAATGTGCGTCTGCCACTCGACCTCTTCACCGAGATGACCGAGGGTGAGAAGCGCGACCGCGTGAACTTCTGCCTCGAGCGTGTGCGCCTCCAAGGTGCCGACCACCTATACCCTTCGGAGCTTAGTGGTGGTATGGTCAAGCGTGTGGCCATAGCGCGTGCCATCGTGCTCAACCCTCGCTACCTCTTCTGCGATGAGCCTAACTCGGGTCTCGACCCGCAGACGTCGGTCGTCATCGACAACCTCATCCATGATATCACCAAGGAGTTTAACATCACCACCATCATCAATACGCATGATATGAACTCGGTGATGGAGATTGGCGAGAAAATTGTCTATATCCACGAAGGTCATAAGTGGTGGGAGGGTACTAAGGACGATATACTCTTGTCGGACAACCCTGAACTCAATGATTTCGTTTTCGCCTCGGCCATGGCTAAGCGCGCAAAAAGTGTGGCGCGATAGGTGTAATGCGGTGTAAAGGTGATATAAATTATTAAAAATTTTTAATTTTTCTTGTTTTTTCAAGCGGAAAAGTATACTTTTGTGGGCTGAAAAGAGATATTTATAGAGCGAGTATATTAACTAACAATTAAATAATAGCTAATTATGATTAAGATTGGTATTAATGGCTTTGGTCGTATCGGCCGTATGGTATTCCGTGCTGCTTGCTCACAGGCAGACAAGTTTCAGGTTGTAGGTATTAACGACCTCTGCCCCGTGGACTACTTGGCATACATGCTCAAGTACGACACCATGCACGGCAAGTTCGATGGTACGGTAGATTACTGCACTGAGGAGAACCTCCTTATCGTTAACGGCAATAAGATTCGCGTTACGGCAGAGAAGGACCCCGCACAGTTGAAGTGGAACGAGGTTGAGGCAGAGTATGTAGTAGAGTCTACAGGCTTGTTCCTCACAGCAGAGAAGGCTGAGGCTCATATCGCTGCTGGTGCTAAGTATGTAGTAATGTCTGCTCCCTCGAAGGATGACACCCCCATGTTCGTATGTGGTGTTAACACCTCGGAGTATGCAGGTCAGAAGATCGTCTCTAACGCATCATGTACTACCAACTGCTTGGCTCCCATCGCTAAGGTGTTGAACGACAACTTTGGCCTTGTAAATGGTCTTATGACTACCGTTCACTCTGTTACTGCTACGCAGAAGACCGTTGACGGCCCCTCATTGAAGGACTGGCGTGGTGGCCGTGCTGCTTGCGGCAACATCATCCCCTCGTCTACAGGTGCTGCTAAGGCCGTAGGTAAGGTTATCCCCGAGCTTAAGGGCAAGCTTACAGGTATGTCAATGCGTGTTCCTACACTCGACGTGTCTGTTGTAGACCTCACCGTTAACCTCGCTAAGCCTGCTACGTATGAGGAGGTATGCGCTGCCATGAAGAAGGCATCTGAGGGTGAGTTCAAGGGCATCCTTGGCTATACAGACGAGGCTGTTGTATCTTCAGACTTCCTCGGCGATCCTCGTACCTCTATCTTCGACGCTACCGCAGGTATCGCCATCAACGAGACCTTCATGAAGGTAGTATCATGGTACGACAATGAGTGGGGTTACTCGAACAAGGTGCTTGATCTTATCTCAGTGATGAAGGCTTACAACAAGTAATTTTCGATTTTATTGGGCATCTTTAGCCCATCCTAAACAAAACCTCTTGGGCTGTACTAAAACGTACTATCCCAAGAGGTTTCTTATTACGATAGACTAAATCTGCTCCACTAAAATCAAAAACTAATTTCTTCAGCACCAAATCTTACTTGGCTTAATGGTCAAAAAAGAGACCTGCGAGAGGGGGTAAAATGTTGAGATATAGTATATTTGCAGTATTTATAATTATTATGGACAAAAAGG
>JAFUPR010000105.1 GCA_017481145.1 Alistipes sp.
CAAATATATTCCGTATCTTTGCTCCGAGGTTAATTGTTTATACATGGCAATACAAAAATAGTTAATCTTAGGGAGACTGCAAAGTCTCCTTTTTTGTATTGTCAATGAAAGCTACCTTTGCACTTTGAAATTGAAAGTATAATGAATTGGCGAAGCCGCAGAAAATCTAAAATTATCGCATTAATATTAATGGGCATCAAGTATTATGCTCCGTTTTATTATCGTTCATTTTTCGTGATTTTAACTCTATTTCAGAATTTTTGCCTACCTTTGGGGTATGAAGATATTGATAATTGAGGATGAACCCTCGCTTAGGGAGCTTATCGAGCGTGCAATGCGCAATGAGGGGTATCGAGTGGAGACGGCTGCGGATTTTATCTCGGCCGAGACGAAGCTTGCGGGCTATAGTTACGACTGTATACTTCTCGATATCATGTTGCCTGGAGGTTCGGGGTTGCAGCTTTTGGAGGCGTTGCGTGCAGCAGGGCGCAGGGAGAATGTCATCATCATCTCGGCGCGCGATGCTGTCGATGATCGTGTGGCAGGCCTTGAGCTCGGCGCTGACGACTATCTGCCTAAACCCTTTCATATCTCGGAGCTTGTAGCGCGTGTACGTAGTGTTCTGCGTCGTGGTCGTACGGGTGGTAGCCTCACTATCGATGTGGGCAATATCTCGCTCGACCCCACGTCGCGTCGTGTGACCATCGGCGGGCGTAGCGTCGACCTTGTGAAGAAGGAGTTTGACATATTGCTCTACTTCATGCAGCGTCCCGAGCATATCGTCGATAAGGTGGTCTTGGCCGAGGCCGTGTGGGGCGACTATGCGGATGAGTCGGACAACTTCCACTTCGTATATGCACAGATTAAGAACCTCAGACGTAAGCTTGAGGATGCTGAGGCTGACATGGAGATACGCTCAGTCTACGGCTTTGGGTATAAATTTTCGATGAAAGAGTAAGACTCTATGAGACTATCGCTACGCATACTTCTCACGTTGGCTACAACGCTGTTACCCCTCATGGCTCTATGGGGCACGCTCTTCTATTTTGCCATGGTGCGGGAGATAAACGACGAGGCCGACGATGCTCTGGAGCAGTATGCTACGCTTATCATCACACGTTGTCGTGAGGGACGCACGCTGCCCTCGCTCAATAATGGTACGAACAATAGCTACACCATCGAGCCAATCAGCGAGGTGGAGGCTAAGCGCTACCTTCGTGCCACCTTCTACGACGAGGAATTTTATATCCCCGAGAAACGCGAGATGGAGCCTGCACGTATGATGGTCAAGGCCTTTCGTGACGCTGAGGGACGCTATCTGTTGTTAAAGGTAGCGACGCCCACTTTCGAGAAGAACGACCTCGTGGAGACCATCCTCGGATGGACAGTGTTGCTCTTTGCTCTCCTTGTCGTGTTTGTTGTCTGTGTGGCGACGCTCAGCATACGTCGCACATTACGACCTCTCTATGCCCTACTCAGTTGGCTCGACGGCTACACCCCAGGTCGTGGTCATGACCGTGTGCCTAACAACACCGAGATCAAGGAGCTACGTCGCCTAAATGAGGCAGCACAGAACGCTGTGGATCGCTCCGAGGAGTTGCTCGACAGACAAAAGCAGTTTATCGGTAATGCCTCGCACGAGTTGCAGACTCCACTGGCTGTGGTCAGCAACCGTGTGGAGCACCTCATCAACAACACCTCGCCTACGGCCGAGCAACTCAGCGAGCTGGTGAAGATTGAACGTTCGTTGCGCCATAGCATACGTCTTAATCGCACGTTGTTGCAACTTACGCGCATAGATAGCGGAGAGGTTGCCGAGAGTGAAGATGTGGATATCGTAGCTCTTATTACGGAGGCTGTGGATAACTGCCGCGATATATATAGCGATAGAGATATAGATTGTCGAATATTGTGCCCCGAGCATCTATATATATGTGTTAACGAGACGTTGGCGCGTACGATTGTAGCCAACCTCGCGAAGAATGCCTTTGTACATAGTAATGCCCATAGCCACATAGATATAAGCATCAACGATAGGCTGTTGCGCATAACTAACGATGGCGACGAGGCCCTTGACCGTAGTCGTCTGTTCGATCGTTTCTATACGCATACCATGCGCGAGGGCTCTACGGGACTTGGTCTTGCTATCGTTAAGTCCATCTGCGACCACTATGGCTACGATCTCGAGTATAGCTATGCTGATGGTCGCCACATCTTTAGCGTAGGCCTTAGATAGTCGTCGACGCTATTATAGCCACTTTTTTGTATTTTTTTACTTTATGAAGCGAAAAATTTAAATTCGTTTCAAATTTGTGTACGACCTTTGCAGTAGGAAATGAACGAATACATAAATTTAAAACTAATAGAGATTATGAAAAAGAGTATTAAGAAGATGTCATTTATCGTGCTTGCGGTTATGGTATGTGTGGGTAGCGCCTTTGCTACGACATGCTATGTTACGGACGACGACCGACCGATAAAGTATGACGAGCTTCCCGCTGAGGCTAAGAGTTTTGTGTCGAAGAACTTCGCCAAGGAGCAGGTGTCACATGTAAGCCTCGATAACGATCTTATCGGTAAGGAGTACACCGTGGTATTCCTCTCTGGTGCGAAGGTCGAGTTCGATGGTGACGGCGCATGGAAGGAGGTAGACTGTCGCTATAGCCACGTGCCCACAGCGATTGTCCCCGAGGCTATCAACACATACGTGAAGGAGCACTACCCTGGTAGTAAGATCACCGAGCTTAAGCGTGAGCATGGTAACTGGGAGGCTAAGATTACGGGAGGCTTGGAGCTTACGTTCAATGGTAACTTTAAACTCGTCGATATTGACGACTAAGCGTTAGATGTAAATTCAGTGAAAGTTAAACCGAGGTAATATCGTTAAGTCGATATATACCTTATAATAAAAAATATTGGTTATGAGAAAGATGATGTTTGTTATTATGATGTTTGCCGTGGCGGTGTTCACGGTAGGCTGTGATGATGATCGTGCGCCTAAGTCTACGCGCAATGCCTTTAATGCACAGTATCCTTCGGCTGTTGATGTCGACTGGGATAAGAAGCGAGGCTACTCTGTTGCGGAGTTTCACCTCTCGGGCGAGTGGGGTGAGTGCGAGGCGTGGTATGATAAGAGTGGTAATTGGGTGATGACAGCCTTCGATATGCGCTACTCAGATCTTCCCGCTGCTGTGCGTACCTCTTTTGAGACAGAGTATGGTACACAAACCCCCGTTGGAGAAGTTGAGCGCTTGGAGCGCAATAATGCTGACACGATCTACTTTATCGAGGCGCAGATAGTCTTCGATGGCTATCTCACCTTTGTCAACCTCGACTATTCGGCCGATGGCACGCTGCTACGCACAAGTGTAGATGTTGAGGACTATGAGAATTACTATTACTACCTACCGTAGTTGTATGACAATTTCTTGTCGGAAGTCGTAATCTGCGTCAGAGCCCCGAATGGGAAATGCGTCAAGTATATCCCATCCGAGGCTCTTTCATTTGGCACTACATCTTACGGCTTCTTAATCGAAGGGATAGGCTGCCACAAAACAATTCTTAACGCGCAGTTCCTCCTGGTGTGCCTTGAGGTTAGCGATGGTCACGTCACCGACGATATAGTTGTACTCCTCGGACGTATATTGCTCACGTATCTTAAGGAAGTTGAGCAGGTTGCGCTCCTCGGCCGTCTTATAACGGAAGTAGATGCGGAAGGTGTGGTCGGTGGTGTAGTGGGGGAGCACCGAGTCGTTACGCTTCTTGTACTCGTAGCGGTAGTTGTAGGCACATGCCGTGATGTCGCTAAGCACGGCCGAGCCCGTAGGATGGCCTCCAGCACCGCGGCCGAACATGAATTGCTTGTCGTAGAAGAGTCCCTTGATGACAACACCATTGAACTCATCCTCAACGCTATAGATATACTTGTTGCGCGAGATAAGCTGTGGTAGTACGCACATAATCAGGCGGTCGTCGATCTTCTCGACATGGGCTACAAGCTTTATGCGGCGATCCTTCTCCAGGGCAAAGCGTATGTCCGAGTCGTTCATCGTTGATATGCCATAGGTGAGTATCTCCTCGGGTGCTACATATACACCAAAGGCGTGCACGGTGATGATTATGAGCTTGAAGAGAGAGTCCCAGCCGTCGATGTCGAGTGTGGGGTTGCTCTCGGCAAAGCCCAAATCTTGAGCGAGCTTCAGGGCGTCGCCATACGACATATTCTCGTTAAATATCTTCGAGAGGATGAAGTTAGACGAGCCGTTGAGGATGCCTTTCACGGAGCATAGAAGGTCGTTATCGTAGTACTCCTCGAGGTTGCGGATGACGGGAATAGAACCACATGCCGAGGCGTCGTATAGGAGGGCTGTATTATAGTGCTCCTGCATGTCGATAAGCTCGGGAAGGTGATTACCCAACATCTTCTTATTGCCCGATACCACGGGTATGCGACTCTTGAGGGCGCGCTTGACGATGTCATACGCTGCATCGGCGTCGTCGATAACCTCGACGATAAGGTTTATCTCCTTGTCATTGAAGATGTCGTCGGGGTTATCGGTGAAGTCGGCCTTGACGCCACGGTTCTTGTTCATGTCGCGTACGCAGATGCGCTTGATGTGTACATTCTCGGAGTTGATGCGCTTGAGTACGTCGTAGAGACCATGGCCTACGTTTCCAAAGCCAAAGAGACCTATATTTAAATTTTTCATACGTTAGCGTTTTAGGAAGTTCTGTATAATATTGTTTAGTTTGTCATGCTCAACAAGGAAGCCGTCGTGTCCGAACTCCGACTCTATGAGGTGGTACTCTACCCGTGCTATATTCTCGCGCAGGGGCGTATGTGCCTCGGGAGGGAAGAGTATATCCGAAGATATGGCTACCACCAATGTGCGTGCCTTGATCTTTGCGAGTGCTGCCGCTATGCTACCGCGACCACGTGCCACATTGTGTGAGTCGACAGCCTCCGATAGACGATAGTATGACATGGCATTAAACCTGCGTCGTAGCTTCTCGCCCTGATACTGCTGGTAGCTGTGTGCTCGGCGGTCGAACGATGCCTCTGTCCAGTTTGTCACCTCCTGCTGCGTGGCATTATAGGCTGCACCGCCGCGATAGCTTATGAGGGCTATGCTGCGCGCTACGGCCATGCCGTCAATGCCAGCATCGTCGCGGCACTCACCCCATGTGGGGTCGAGGCGTATGGCCATACGCTGCGACTCGTTGAAGGCTGCAGCCCACGGCTCGGAATATGTGGTGGTGGCTATGAGCGCTAAGTTCTCGGCAAATGAGGGCTCCATGATCGCCCACTCCATGCACTGAAAACCGCCTATGGAACTGCCTATGAGCAGCTTGACATGCTCGATGCCAAGGTGCTTGGCAAGCAGCTGGTGACAACCAACCATATCGCGCACCGTGATACGTGGGAAGTCGTAGTAATATTTGTTGCCCGTCGTAGGGTTTACCGACAGAGGCGATGTCGTACCATAGTGCGAGCCTAAGAAGTTGGCACAGACGATGAAGTAGCGTGTGGGGTCGAGGAAGCGCCCCTCTTCCACCGTGTGTGGCCACCAGTCCGCCACGTCGGAGTTTGCCGTGAGGGCATGACATACCCAGATGACGTTATCTCGCGCCGCGTTGAGCTCGCCGAAGGTGTCGTAGGCAATCTCCACTTCGGGAAGCACTGCGCCCGACTCCAATACCACGGGCTCGCTATGTCTATATAGCTTACTCATCGCTCCGCCTCCACATTAGATATTTGCTAACGCTTGCTCGTAGTCGGCGATGATATCCTCAACATTCTCCAGGCCGAGCGATATACGTAGCAGCGTGGGTGTTATGCCCGCTGCCTGCTTAGCCTCGTCCGAGAGCTGCTTATGTGTTGTTGATGCAGGGTGTGTGACAACAGATATAGAGTCGCCAATCATCGTCATGTTGGCCGATAGCTTGAGGCTCTCGACAAACTTTACGGTGCTCTCAAGGTCGCCCTCGAGCTCTATGGTCATCACGGCCGAGGCACCAAAGCGATAGTATTTCTTAGCCAGCTCATGGCTTGGGTGGTCCTCGAAGCCCACGAAGCTTACGCGCTTAACCTTGGGGTGCTGGCGGCAGTACTCCGCAAGACGATATGTCGACTCCACCTCATGTTTAACGCGCAGTGAGAGGGTTTCAAGACCAAGCATCATAAGGTAGGCGTCGAAGGGTGAGGGACAGCAGCCAAAGTCGCGCATGCCATCAACCCTGCACTTTACGATAAAGGCTTGAGCGCCAAAGGCGTCATAGAGGTTGAGACCGTGGTAACCCTCCGAGGGACCATCTATCTGTGGGAACTTGCCCGCCGTGCGCCAGTCGAACTTGCCACTATCGACGATGATGCCACCCATGGCTGTGCCGTGGCCATTGATCCACTTCGTCGCCGAGTCGGTGATGATGTCCGCTCCCCACTCGAAGGGGTTGCATAGGTAGCCACCCGCACCAAAGGTGTTGTCGACGATAAAGGGTATGTTGTTCTCGTGTGCCACCTTGGCGATAGCCTCAAGGTCGGCAACGCGACATGTAGGGTTGCCCATCGATTCGACAAATATGGCTCGTGTCTTGTCGTCTATGAGCGCAGCGATATCCTCTGCCGCATCGCTCTTCGCCAAGCGACACTCTATGCCCACGTTACGTAGCGAGATGACAAACTGATTGTGTGTGCCACCATAGAGGTAGGGCGAAGCAACTATATTCTCGCCCGCATTGGCCAGAGCTGTGACTGTGAGTAGTATCGCCGACATGCCAGATGCTGTGGCTAACGCTCCAACACCGCCGTAGAGCGCCGCTATGCGCTCCTCGTAGGCTGCCGTCGTGGGGTTGTGTAGGCGCGTATAAATGTATCCCGCCTCGCTTAGCGTGAATAGGTTAGCGGCATAGTCGCATGTGGGAAAGTGGTATGCTGCTGTGGGATGTATGGCAATACCACGCGCCTCAGAGGTATCAACGTGATAGCCACCATGTATTTGAAGTGTCTCAAAATGTAACTTTCTATCGCTCATAATCGTTGTGTAATTATCAATATTTTTGCAAAGTTAATAAAAATTTTTCAAAACTCCAAAGGGTGTTAAAATGTTTGATTGTTTGCCGAAAATATACTTTCAATTTCAAAGTGCAAAGGTAGCTTTCATTGACAATACAAAAAAGGAGACTTTGCAGTCTCCCTAAGATTAACTATTTTTGTATTGCCATGTATAAACAATTAACCTCGGAGCAAAGATACGGAATATA
>JAFUPR010000106.1 GCA_017481145.1 Alistipes sp.
CCATGTCGAGAACTTCTACAACTTCATCAAGATAAACAAGGAGCTCCGCGACCTCGACCTCAAGAAGAACTACGAGGCAAAATTAAGCCTCTGCGAGCAGGCCGAGGAGTTGGCTCTCGAGACACAGATTGTCGAGGCCTTCCGTAAGCTTCAGAAGCTCCACGACGAGTGGCGCGAGACGGGCCCCGTAGCCCTCGAGTTCAAAGAGGCACTATGGGAGCGTTTCAAGGAGGCATCGAGCCGCATAAACAAGCGCCATCAGGAGCACTTTGAGGGTCTCAAGGCTGAGCAGATGAAGAACCTCGCCCTCAAGAGCGAGCTTTGCGAGAAGACCGAGGCTCTTGTGGCTCGCCCCATGCTCACACGCAAGGACTGGAATAAGGCGAGCGAGGAGCTTCTCGAGATTCAGAAGGTATGGAAGACCATAGGCTTCGCACCCAAGAAGGACAATAACCGTATATATGAGCGTTTCCGCAACGCCTGCGACAAGTTCTTCGACCTTAAGCGAGACTTCTACGCTGGCGTGAAGAGCGAGATGGAGCACAACCTCGCCATCAAGAACGAGCTATGCGCCGCAGCCGAGGCTTTGGCAACAAGCGAGGATTGGAAGCATGCTACCGACGAGCTCATAGCCCTGCAGGCTAAGTGGAAGCAGACAGGCCCCGTGGCACGTCGCCACTCGGATGTGGTATGGAAGCGTTTCCGTGCCGCCTGCGACAAATTCTTCGAGCGTAAGGCCGAGCACTTCTCGCACATAGACACCGAGCATGAGGATAACCTACGTCAGAAGCAGGCACTCTTGGAGGAGATGAAGGCAGCAGATGTTAAGGCTGGCGGCTTCGAGGCTATCAAGGAGTACCAGCGTCGCTGGAGCCAGATAGGCTTTGTGCCCATCAAGCAGAAGGATGCCATCCAGAAGGAGTATAAGGCTGTGGTTGACGCCATGTTCAACACGCTACGCTCGTCGGAGCGCGACCGCTCGATGAACCGCTTCAAGGAGCGTGTGTCAAACATGAAGAGTGGTGGTCAGCTGCGCTCGGAGCGAGAGAAACTGTACAACAAGGTGCGCCAGATGGAGCAGGACATCGCCCTCTTGGAGAACAACATAGGCTTCTTCTCTAAGTCGAAGAATGCCGAGGCTCTCATCGCCGACGTGCGCGAGAAGATCGAGCGTACGAAGCGTGACATGGCCGAGCTCATCGAAAAGGTGAAGCTCATTGATGCTGAGGAGGGCAAAAATAAGTAGTCGCCTCGACGTGCAGTCCAAACATAAGATAACCAAGAGAATAAAAGAGATATAGCTATGAAACTATCTAAACCAAAGTACGTCTTTGTGACGGGAGGTGTTGCCTCGTCACTTGGCAAGGGCATCATCTCGGCATCTATAGCCCGCCTACTTCAGGCGCGCGGCTACTCTGTCACCATCCAGAAGCTCGACCCCTATATCAACGTCGACCCTGGCACGCTCAACCCCTACGAGCACGGCGAGTGCTACGTGACAGAAGATGGTACGGAGACAGATCTCGACCTCGGCCACTATGAGCGTTTCACATCGATACAGACCACGAAGAATAACAACGTCACCACGGGTAAGATCTACCAGTGTGTTATCGAGAAGGAGCGCAGTGGTGAGTTCCTCGGCAAGACCGTACAGGTGATACCCCACATCACCGACGAGATCAAGCGTCGCGTGCAGCTGCTCGGTGCAACAAAGAAGTATGACGTCATCATCACCGAGATTGGCGGTACGGTGGGCGACATCGAGTCGTTACCCTTCATCGAGTCGGTACGTCAGCTGCGCTATCAGCTCGGCTATCAGAACACCGTCCTTGTACACCTCACGCTCATACCCTACATGGCAGCCTCGGGCGAGCTCAAGACCAAGCCTACGCAGCACTCAGTCAAGGAGCTGCTATCGTACGGATTGCAGCCCGACATCCTCGTGCTTCGCTCGGAGCACGACCTGAGCCAGGATATACGTCGCAAGGTGGCACTCTTCTGCAACGTCACCCCCGAGGCTGTGGTTCAGTCTATCGACGTGCCCACAATCTATGAGGTACCCCTACGTATGCACGAGCAGAACCTCGACGGTGTCCTACTCGAGAAGCTCGGCTTAGAGGCGGAGCAGGAGCCCGACATGACCGAGTGGAGAGCCTTCGTCGAGCGCATCAAGAATCCTAAGAGCGTCGTAGACATCGCCCTCGTAGGTAAGTATACCGAGCTACCCGACGCCTACAAATCTATCAGCGAGTCGTTCATACATGCTGGTGCAGTGAACGAGGTTAAGGTCAAGCTCCACTACGTTAACTCGGAGCGCCTGACTATCGATAACGTAAACGAGCACCTCGGCAAGATGTCGGCAGTGATGGTAGCCCCAGGCTTTGGTAACCGTGGCATCGAGGGTAAGTTGGTTGCTGTACGCTACGCACGCGAGAATAATGTACCCTTCTTCGGTATATGCTTGGGTATGCAGTGCGCCGTGATAGAGTTTGCGCGCAACGTCCTCGGCTGGAACGACGCCAACTCGAGTGAGATGGCACAGACAAAGCATGCCGTCATCGACCTTATGGAGGAGCAGAAGAACGTCACAGCCAAGGGCGGCACTATGCGTCTCGGTGGCTACCCCTGCCACTTAGCCAAGGGCTCGCGCGTAGCTGAGGCCTACGGCACAAACAATGTCGTTGAGCGCCACCGCCACCGCTACGAGTTCAACAGTGCATTCCTTGCCGACTTCGAGGCTGCGGGCATGAAGGCTGTAGGTCAGAACCCCGACACCAACCTTGTCGAGGTTGTCGAGGTACCCGCACACCGCTGGTTTGTGGGCACGCAGTACCACCCCGAGTACCACTCTACGGCGGCAAATCCTCATCCATTGTTCGTAAGTTTTGTCCGCGAGGCACTAAAATACCGCGACGAGAACAATAAAAACGAATAGTGGTCATTAATAATAAGTAAACTGCAATTAAGAGTTAGTAATGGATAAAAACACTATTATTGGCATTGTGCTGATGATTGCTGTCTTCGTGGGCTTCTCGTTCTACCAGAGCAACGAGATGGAGGAGCAGCAGAAGATAGCACAGAAGCGAGCACAGCGTGCTGCCGAGGCCGAGGCTGCACGTATGGTTGAGGAGGCTATGACGCCCGAGGAGAAGCACCTCCGCGACTCAATAGCCAAGGCCGAGAAAGCTAATGCCGAGCTATACCGCCATGGTGCTACGCTCTACGCCGCACGCACGGGAGTCTCTAAGCTCGACACGCTACGCAACGACTTTATGACCGTAGTATTCGATAGCCACGGCGGTAAGATCGTCGACGTCACACTCGAGAACTATACGCGCTATGCCGAGGGCGAGCGCACCGAGAAGGTGCAGATGATGACGCCTGGGTCGGCAAAGTTCGGTCTCGACGTTCACCATCACCAAGGCAACAAGTCACTGAATACCAACGACTACTACTTCACGTCGGAGGTTACCGCCGAGGATGACCGTCAGGTGGTGACCATGACGTTGCCCATCGACAACGACGGCTATGTGCAGTACGTCTACACGCTCTACAACACGGGCAACCCAAGTCGCGACTACCTTATCGACTTCACCATCAACCAGCATAACATCGACCCTATGCTCCGTCGTGCCGACGAGATTGTCCTGCAGTGGAACAACCGTGGCAACCAGAACGAGCGTAGCTTCGAGAACGAGGCTATGGCCACGACCATCGCCTACTATACGGCTGAAGATGAGGAGATGGACGAGATCGACGCCGACGGTGGCCGTGAGCACCACCGTGGTCTTAGCTGGGTGGCCTTCAAGCAGCAATACTTCTCGTCAGCACTCTTGGCCGAGAAGCCCATCCACGCAGGCATGAGCTTCAAGACTGCCAAGGATGCTAAGCAGGGCTTCGTCAAGGAGTTCGACTCGCGTGTCATCATACCCCACAAGGCGGGTCAGGAGCAGTACAACCTTGCCCTCTACTACGGTCCTAACGACTTCAAGATCATGCAGGATGTAGCCTTCAAGGGCGAGGAGTCGCACCTCGAGGACCTTATCCCCATGGGTGGCTGGCTTATCGGCTGGATCAACCGCATCATGACCATCCCCGTGTTCCACTGGCTGAGCAACCACGGCCTCGGCTATGGTCTTATCATCCTTGTTCTTACGATCTTGGTTAAGCTTATCATCCTGCCGCTTACGTATAAGAGCTACATGTCTACAGCCAAGATGCGCGCCATACGTCCCGAGATGGAGGCTATCAACCAGAAGTACCCCAACCCCGACGATGCGATGAAGAAGCAGCAGGCGACTATGGAGCTCTACCAGAAGGTGGGTGTCAGCCCCATGGGTGGCTGTCTGCCGCTGTTGATACAGATGCCTATCCTATGGGCTATGTTCCGCTTCTTTCCTGCGAGCATCGAGCTTCGTGGCGAGAGCTTCTTGTGGGCCGATGACCTATCGTCGTACGATAGCGTCTTGGAGCTACCCTTCAGCATACCCTTCTACGGCGACCATGTGAGCCTCTTTGCGTTGCTCATGACGCTCTCGATCTTCGGCTACTCGTTCTTCACATACAAGCAGCAGAATGCCACCATGGCGGGACAGCCAGGTGCGGGCATGATGAAGTTTATGATGGTCTACTTCATGCCCATCATGATGCTCTGCGTGATGAATAGCTTCTCGTCGGGCTTGTGCTACTACTACTTCTTGTCACAGATGATTACCATGCTCATCATGTTTATCATCCGCCGCAGCGTCAACGACGATAAGGTGCGCGCGAAGCTTCTTGCGCATAAGCCTAAGAAGAAGTCTAAGTTCCAGGAACGCTACGAGGAGGCTCTGCGCCAGCAGCAGGAGACCCTCAACCGTGAGCAGCGTCGCCAGCGACACTAATCACAACTACTTCTACCGCGCTCGGCCGAAAGGTCGGGCGCAGTTTTTTTTAGGGCGGTCTAAAGCCCTTAAATTAAGCAAGCGAAGCTTACGCCCACACAAGCGAAGTGCCCAGTCGAGTAACAGATCCTTCGACTTCGCTAACACTCCACTCAGGATGACAAGTAAAAGCGAAGCGCCCCACAAGCAAAGCACCCAGTCGAGTAAAAGATCCTTCGACTTCGCTAACGCTCCACTCAGGATGACAAGTAAAAGCGAAGCACCCCCACAAGCGAAGTGCCCAATAACACCCTCGAAATTTTTATTGAATTTTTTTGGTGTTTCGTAGCATTTTTTCTATATTTGCAACATATTAGCGAGTGACACGTAATCAGCCACAAATCAGAGAGTTAGTCGAACTGCAGAGACTACCTCCGATCGATAGGCTCTATTACGCTGTATACCAGTGTATTACGCACACGTGCGCGCTCGCGAGTATTACGCGCGAGGCTCGGCGTAAGAGCCAATGGCCGTTGTAGTTGCAGACCTACGATTGGTTGTTGGACAAGCGGGGCGGTATCGAAGAGATACGGCGCGTGGATGTGGGAAACTGAAAGCAAACACATAAAACACTTAATTAACAAATCTATGAAAGCAAAATTTTTCGCTTTGGTGGCATTGGTGCTTGGATTAGCAGCATGCCAGAACGAGCCCGAGGGCCTCGACGTTAATGTCGGTGGCGAGCAGGCCGTGACAATCAATGTCGCAGTCCCCGAGACTGAGACACGTGCTGGAGGCTTGAACAGCGCTCTCGGCGTATTCGATAATGGCGTATTGAGTGGTAATGCCACTATGCGTTACATCCTCCAAATCTACTACGGCGACAAGAAGTCTGAGGAGCGCTTGGTTGCTTATAGCGACGGTAAGAGCGTAGCTTTCGACGTTCGTCTTGTACCCGAGCGTACGTACCAGTTCGTTGTATGGGCTGACGTTGTTGACACGGCTGAGGATGTTGACAAGCACTACAACACTGCAGACCTCACCAACGTGACGCTTAACAACACATGGATTGCGATGGATGAGACACGTGATGCCTTCACGACGACCGAGGAGATCTTGTTCAACGGCAACACCAACCTCACCCTTAACCTTACGCGTCCTTTCGCAAAGCTCCGCGTGGTGACTACCGACATGGAGGCTCTCAACAACATCGACATTGAGCCTAAGACTGCAACTGTTGAGTACACTACCGCACACCGTGCATCGTTCAACGCTGTAGAGGGCACATTTGCTGAGGCGTCTATGGATAAGACTCACAACTTCGAGATCGCATCGTATGGTGAGACTGGCAATGCCCCACGCACGCTCTTCACCGACTACTTCTTTGCTGACAACGAGACCGTTAATTTCATCTTGACGGTAAATGATCAGAATGGCCAGCCTATTGTTAGTGAGAACTTCAACACCGACATCTACGTTAAGCGTAACCACCTCACAACCATCAAGGGTGGCGTTCTTACCGACAGCAAGAACTTCACTATCACCGTTGAGGATAGCTTCGCAACTCCTGAGATTGAGTACACTATCTGGGATGGTAAGACCTTGAAGGAGCCTACTCTCAACGATACCACTGGCAACTACGAGATCTCACAGGGCTCACAGCTTGCATGGTTGGCTGCTGCTGTAAGTGGCACACTCGATACACGCGCTGTTGCTGCTGACTCATTCGCTGGCAAGACTTTCGCACTCACTCAGGATATCGACCTTGGTGATCACGAGTGGAAGCCTATCGGTATGGGTGGCAAGCACTTTGAGGGCACCTTCGACGGTCAGGGTCACACAATCAAGGGCCTTAGAGTTACAAAACGTTATTCAGGCTCACAGGCAGCATTATTCTGCTCGGTTGCAGGCACAGCGACTATCAAGAACTTGATCATTGATGGTGCTTACGTTAAGTATCCCGCTGATGGCAAGGACTACTATGGTGCAGCTCTTGTAGGTACTGCCTATGGCCACGTAACTATTGAGAACGTAACCGTTCAGAACTCACATATCACTGGTAACAACAAGGTTGCTGCTATTATCGCTCACGACGGCTCTTCTAACTCACTCAACATCGATGGTTGTGTTGTTGACAACTGCTACATCGCTACTGAAGATGCAGCTGATGGTGGTAATGTAGGTGGTGTTATGGGTCTGTTCCAGACAGGCGGAAGCAATAACGTCATCAAGAATACTGTTGTTAAGAATTGTGAGATCGTAGCAATCAACTCGGCTAATGCTGGTAAGCGTGCTAACTCTCAGTTCGTTGGTGGTACTATATCGAAGGCTAACCAGACTCTCGTTATCGAGAACTGCTCTGTTGAGAACAACACATACACCGAGACATTTGTTCACGCCGAGGGCGTTGATGACTATGTTGGTGGCTATGACAACAAGTTTGTAGGTGGTGACCGCGATGACAAGTATCTTGGCGTTGTTATCATCAACGGCACACGCTACGAGGGCACTGAGGAGCCTAAGAATGTAAGCGCTGAGGACGGCAAGTTCTATGCTACTATTGACGAGGCTGTTAAGGCTGGTAACGAGGAGGTAACGTTGGGTGCTGGCGAGTTCAACCTTGGCACGTTCTCAAGCGACGTGACCATCAAGGGTGTTGATCGCGAGAATACCATTATTGTTGTTGACAACAAGACTGGTGATGGTAAGGTTGTTAACTTCGAGAATGTAACCGTAACACGTACGCCTGAGGCAAGCTACCGCACGAATGATATGGAGACAACTCAGGAGAACTACACAGATTGTATCATCAACGGTTGTGTTCGTATCCTTGCTCACGAGTCTGCTACATTCACTAACTGCCAGTTCTACAATGACGTTAAGGATGGTTTCAACGGCTACTCTATCCACTACTACGCTTACGATGGTTCAAAGTTGTATGTAAACAATTGTACGTTCAACACTGTAAGCAAGGGTATCTGCATCTACAACGAGGGTGTAAACGACTACTATCTCGAGGTTAACGATTGTACGTTTACTGCAAGCGAGAAGGACGACAAGGCAGCTATCCAGATGCACACTGAGTACGGTATCACAGGTATTGTAAAGATTAACAACACTACTGCAACTGGTTTTGCTGATGTTAATGGTGGTCTTTGGAACGAGTTGAACAACCAGACTAAGGTTGCTACCAACAACTTCGATATCATCGTTGATGGTGTAATCGTTAAGCGTGCTGGTTATACTGAGGTTGCCAACTATCCCAGCCTCTTCACTAAGGATGGAAACTACTATGTGTTCAACGCTGAGGGTCTTATGAGCCTTAACTCATTCTTCGAGAAGAACAAGTATGCTCATGCTACATTTGATGCAGATTACTATATCGGTGCAGATATTGATGCAACAGGTTGCACATGGAATAAGGTATCACTTAATGTTCCTAACAATAATAAGAGTGGCTTTACATTTGACGGTCAGAACCATACAATCAGCAATCTTAATATTAATGGTGCATTGTTCAATTACACGGCTTGTGGCTCGTATGACGAGGCTCAGGCAGGTGAGGTTAACAACATCACTTTCGATAATGCAACTGTAACAGGCGCTTATCACACTGGTGTAGTATGGGGATGCCTTACAAATGACCTTAAGCTTAAGAACGTACACGTTATCAACTCAAACATTACAGGTACTTGCAACGTCGGTGGTCTAATCGGCTCTACTGGTGAGGGATCAAAGTATGAGGTTACATTCGATGGCTGCTCTGTTAAGAATACCAAGATTACAGCTAATGGTGAGAATGTAGATCCTACTGGTGCTTCAGGCTTCATTGGTCGTGCCTTGAATGATACCACTATCAAATTTGTTGGTTCGAACGTTATTAATGGCAACACCATTACTAACAACAATGGTCTTGTAGGTGGTAATGTGTATGGTTATGCTGCTCACATAAATGGCGCCTTTGCTTATCCTGGCTTCAGTGATGAGTTCGTTAATTGGTATGGTCTTAATCCTAGCGACGTTGCAGAGGGTGTTTCTAAGACTAACGACTATACATATTACATCTCTAACAAAGAGGGTCTGTTGTGGCTTGCTAACCAGGTAAATGTTGAGGGTAAGAGCTTCTCAAAGGTTACATTCAACCTTACAGCTGATATCGACCTCGAGAACGAGGCTTGGACTCCTATCGGTCAGACTGGTGGCAATGGTGTTGCAATACACTTCACAGGCTCATTAAACGGTAACGGTCACACTATCAGCAATCTATATGTAGCACCCGAGTCAAGCGACTATTCAGAGGGTGCTAACTATGCAGCAGGTCTCTTTGGCTTTGTTGATGCAGGAGAAGCTAATATACGTAACCTTACCATAGATGGTGCAAACGTTCATGGCCATCACTGGACTGGCGCAATTGCTGGTTACCATTCTGGTGAGATTACAAACTGTACAGTTAAGAACTCTACTATAACATGTTCACATGCAAACGATGACGCTTGCGGTGATAAGGCTGGAACAGTAACTGGCTACATCAACTCAGGTAAGGTTTACATGTGCCACGCTGAGAATTGCACTGTTAAGGCTGGTCGCGATGCTGGTCAGATTGTAGGTGCAAGTAAAGTAGAACGAGTTGTTGATTGCACTGCAACCAACGTAACTGTTGAGGCTAACGGCGATTGCACTGGTGCGAATGTTCGTAACGATGTAATCGGTCGTCTTTTGTAATAAAAGCACTAATCCCCACGGGGTGGGTGACTGCCCCGCGGGGATGATAATTCCCCTATATATTATATTAATATAGGTATACTATGAAAATGAATAAACTTTGGATTGTTGCTGCTGCGATGGCCATGGTGGGTTGCGCTACTCCACAGGAGGAGCTCGGCGTTCAGCTTGGCGAGACACAGACAATAACCCTAAATATCAACATCCCAACGGTAGAGACTCGTGCCGCCAATGACGATAGCGCTTTGAGTGGCAAGCAGAACATCGACTGGGCGAAGTACGACCTTCGCTACCAGATCGAGGTTTACGACGCCGACGGCAAAAAGATGGCGTTTAACCGTATCGTAGACAAGACCAACGGCGAGAACTACACCAAGGAGATAACGCTCACCGCAGGTCGCGACTACAAGATATACGCTTGGGCCGACTTCGTAACGGAGGGCACACTTGCCGACCTCCACTACGACACGCACGACTTCGCAGCCATAACCTACAAGGATGTCGTTAAGATTAACGACGAGAGCCGTGATGCCTACTGTGGCACTGCAACAATCTTGAGTAAGCAGACAGCCATAACACTCACCCTCACACGTCCTATGGGTAAGCTCCGCGTAGTTACCACCGATGCCAAGAATCTGTCATTCGGCCAGGAGCCCGACAACGTGGTGTTTACGTGCACGTCACTTCCTGCAGGCTATAACCTCAAGGCTGAGGAGCTGCTTACTACAAAGACCTCGGCTGACGCCGCAGCTCCAATTGTAGCGTATGGCAACGAGACATCTAAAGCGAATCTCACTCTTCTCTCAGCATACCTCTTCGGTGATGCGTCTACAACCGTGAAATTCTCGCTCACAGCGAAGGATGGCGAGGAGGACATCTACACGATGGAGGTTAACACTGACATCCCAGTAGTGCCCAACAAGCTCACAACGCTCAAGGGCGCGACACTTACAAACACTGCGGATATCACTTGCACCGTATCGGATACTATCACTGGCGAGATCGAATACGAGCAGGACAGCTCTGGCAATTGGGCTGAGAAGCAGTAATCTCTCACATTCGCCTATGGGGCGAGGCCTCGCCTCATAGGTGAATACTATGTTTATGCGCGCAATGCGTGTCATCCCGAGTCTCCTCCTCTGTCATCCTGAGCGAAGCGCAGCGGAGCCGAAGGATCTAAAAGAGAGAATAACAACGCTGTGAGCAGATTCATGATTGCTACGGCTCGGCATGGTCTGCAAGCAGCCCCTTGCCCTCGCCCTAATCGCAACGCTCACTGCGTTCAGAACGACAAGGTGGAATGTTCAGAACGACAAAGCGGACATTCAGGAAGATAAAGCGTACGCTCCAATAGAAAAGCGGACGTTCAGAAAGACACGATGAGCGTACCAATGTACGCTCGCAAATGGCTGACATACAGCCCCCGAAATTGAAAATCCTACGGACTGCAGACCCGTACGATATATACCCGAGGCAGGAAGGCCTCGGACACATAAGCGTTAATAAAAAAGAGAGCAACATAATGAAACTTAGAGGTTTACTAACACTTCTCCTCGGCCTATTTCTATTAGGCTGTACTCACGACAGCGACATCGACGGTGCGGGCGCAAACAGTGATGGGACAACGAACGTCAACATCAAGGCTACACTCCCAGAGTTTGGAGGCGCAACAAGAGGCGTCGACAGCAGCAAAGGTGGCGTGGCTAACATTGACTGGACGAAGTACGAGTTGCGTATCATCGTCAAGGCGTATGGTACGGGCGATTACGCGGGTAAGGTCGCAACCGAGGCTGTGGATTACAAGGTGGCTGAGAAAGATGCAAGCGGCAACTACCTGCCCATAAGCATCGACATTGACCTACCCCTAACCGTAGGTCACAGCTACGACATCTACCTCTGGGCTGATTATGTGCTTCAGAGCGAGCCTACAAACGACCTACATTACAATATTGATAAGTTCCCTGCTATCACGCTCAAAGGCGACAACCAGCTGGTCATAAACGACGAGACGCGCGATGCCTTCTTTGGACGTAACAGAGTATATATAAAGAGCACTGGCATTGTATGGGATAAGCCTATGAACACGATGATCGAGCGTGCCGTTACTAAGCTCCGCTTGGTAGCCACCGACGCAGCTGGCGCATCGGCAACAAGCGCAAAACTTCAGGTGGGCAAGCTCTACACAGGCTTCAATATCGCCACAGGCGAGCTTACAGCTGCAACATCGACTCCCATAACGAGCATAAAGACCGCCTTCGAGATATATAGCACGGAGACACCAGCCGAGGGAGATACGGAGTACTCTATGTCCTTTATCACGGCCTATA
This sequence comes from Alistipes sp., assembly GCA_017481145.1. Lineage (GTDB taxonomy): Bacteria > Bacteroidota > Bacteroidia > Bacteroidales > Rikenellaceae > Alistipes. Next base: position 11,912 of record JAFUPR010000106.1, read on the forward strand.
TGCTTTGGCCTACGTCGGAGAGTGTAGCCATCGTCGGCTCGTTCTACGAGGATGGCAAGGACGACCCCGTCAGCGAGGTTGCACCAACAAGCGACATAGCCCTCAAGCGTGGTAACCTCACCACCCTCCGCGGCGAGATGTTCGATACTGGCTGGAATGGCACAACGCTTACTGAGCCTATGACCATCGATGGCGACTGGCTTGTGCTCAACGATGCCACGGAGCTCGCGTGGGTACTGGAGTACGAGGATACAAAGGAGAAGGACAAGATACGTATCACTAAAGATATGAATATGGGAGGCTTCACAGTTAACCCTTTCCCGATAAACGTAGCTGAGTTTGATGGCGATGAACATACAATCTCGAATGTCGTTATTGATGGCAACTCTCTCTTCACCATCGACAAGGCACTCTCTATCCACGACCTCGATGTCGACACCATCACCGTTGGCGACAATGAGACTACGGGGCACGTGGGCGTGCTCCTCGACGAGGTAAAACTTGCCGATGGCGACAACATAACATATAGCAACGTGAGCATCACAAACGCCACGGTGAGCACAACAGATGGTGCTGCGGGCGGCCTTATTGGCTATATCGGTCGCGACGATGAGACTAATCGCGATGTAACCTACACTGTCACCATCGACAACTGCGACCTTACGGATGTTGTAGCGTCAGGTAACCTTAGCGAGGGTCATCTTGTGGGACTCTTCAGCGGCTACGACAGCGGCGAGACGCTAAAAATTAATGACAACTGCACGGTAACGACCATTACCACACGTGTCGACGACTACATATCACACTATACTGCCGAGCAGCAGAGCTACTGGCTTGAGGCTGTTGATGCTAAGTATGACGGCCTACTCGGCGACGAGGTTTACCACCGCGGCACATTGTACTACGGCGATAAGCTGTTTGTGGCTAAGTGGGATGGCGTGACAACCGTAACGCCACTTACCGAGGATGGCAAGAGCGTTATATACTCAGCATTCGACATGGCTAAGCTCGCTACAGAGGCATCGGCGAGTGTGAAACTTATGAGCGACGTGGATATGGGTGGCAAGAGCATAGCCACACTGAAGAATAGCATCACCACATTTGATGGCAACAGCAAGACTATCTATAATGTCGCTGTCAGTGGAAGCTCGCTATTTGCTTCTAATGGTGCCGTGCAGAGCCTCACCATCGACGGGGCGACCATCGGCACGGACACAACAACTGGAAACGTGGGCGTAATCTATAGCGAGATACGCACTACTGGCGCTGTAGGCATCAGCAACCTCACGGTAAAGAACGCCACGCTGAAGACAACGGATGGCAACGTGGGTGGCATCGTGGGCTATGTGGGTCGCACGACGGAGAATGACCGCAACACATCGCTTACCGCAACATTCACAAACTGCCACGGCGAAAATATCACAGGCACGCAAGATGCACACGTAGGTCAGCTAGTCGGTCAGTTTGGTGGCTACGATATGAACGAGAAGCTCGTGTTTACCAATTGCACGTCTAAACCCGCCACGGGGTATACCTCAATCTACCGCGCCGACCAGCAGAGCTGCTGGCGCACGGCTATTGGAGCAACGACATTTGACGGTATATTGGGAGCAGAGAAATTCTATCGAGGAACAATTATGTTTGGCGATAAGCAGTTTAGCCCCAAGTGGGATGGAAAGACAAAGGTTGTCCCCCTTACAGAAAGTGGAGCATACCTTATCTACTCGCCATTTGACTTAGCGAACTTACAGAAGCAGAATGCGACATCAGTAAAGTTTAAGACAAATGTCGACCTGGGCGGAGACTATACAACAGCTAAAAATGAGTTTAATCCGATCAGAACCATAACCAATCTTGATGGCGAGGGGTATACTCTCTACAACCTCTATGTAGATATGGTTCACGATGGCACTGGCGCTGCGTTCATTCAGACATCAAGCGGCACTACTACCCACAAGAACCTAACATTTGATGGTGCATATATCAAGAATGTGCATAATACTGGTATACAAACTCCTGCATACGGTGTCACTAACGATGGCGGTGCTGGTAATGCGTATGCGGGAACGTTAGTATCACACACTGGCGGAACATATACCGCGGAGAATGTACATTTCAAAAATGGTACAGTATCAGCTGTCTGTAAAATGGGTGGAGCTATTGGCTATGTTGGCTCTACAAATTTCACTATGACAAACTGCTCTGTTGACGGATACATAGTAGAAAACTACGAGCCAGGAGTTCCTAATTATTATACTCTGCCATCTCCTGGATATATGGATATCTATCTTCAGCAATTCCAAGATAATTGGGCAACAAATGCAGCACTAGCCGCAATAGGTATTCATAAAATCCCAGAATATGGTCGCGTAAATCTTTTGCAATGGTGGTACACTAATGGAGAGTGCGGTGGATTAATTGGCTTCGTAAAGGCACAATATGCCACGATTGATAATTGTAGCGTGACAAATAGTGAAATCAATTGCATAGGACAGCCCAATAAACCTGCCATTGCCAATGTATGGGATAAAAAAGATTTTAAGACAAGTGATCCATACCGATCAGGGCAGGCAATATTCGCTAAGGGTAGCACAGACATTGCAGGTCGACACGTAAACCAATTTATTGGAGATGTTGTTTCTGCACGCGATAATGAAAATGGCACCAATTATATTGTTACGATATCGGACTATACAGTATCAGGTAATAAGTATAAAGGAGTAAATGCTAATAGCACAAATGAATACAACCACAAATACGCTAATAACAAGTATTGTGAAGTTGTCGGGTGTGCATACTATGTCGGTGTAGATGTTGGTCTAGCTAACATTACCCTAAAACACGTAAACGACTATGCAGGAGAGTTAACCTTCTATTCTTTGGGAAACGAAAGTAATAAGGTTACACTGATTGAGAAAAGCGGTCACGGCAATAATATGGATTGGACAGGCGGTAGCTTTAGCGATATGCAATACGGACAAAAAAACACAAGTAATAAGTGGTATAGTCCAAATTACGTTTACAACACATTTAGCGAATACCCAGAACATCCGTAATAGGCATTTAATTAAAGGGAGTGACTAAAAAGTAATTTAGTCGCTCCCTATTGCCTTAGAGGTTGAATAAAAAGATGTAGTTTTAGGCCTGCGAAGCCCGAAAAAGCGGAGTTTACTCAGCGTAAATGAGCATTTTGAGGGCGAGCAAAACGACAAAATACACTTTTTATTCAGCCTCTTTTCTTTTTTTTTGGGGGGGGGTATCAGGTGGTTGGTTTGCTTGACGGCCTAATTAGTAATGGGGTTCTATAAGTCAGAATGAGTTCCTATGCGATTGTCGCGGGCAATGAAAAACATAGTAACCCATAGTAACCTATAGTAACCTATCGAGTTGCAAACATGATCTAAAGGCCATATTTCCCTTACGAAAATAACCACAAAGTATACAAAAGAGAGGGTGTTGTGAAAAAAAAGCAATAAATTTGTATGTTTGGCGTAAAATTTATTATCTTTGCTCTATTGAAAACCCAACTTTTAGCGTATGGCAATTAAAAATAACGTAATGATCGTGCGCCAGAGACTTCTCACCAAGCTCGTGAGCCTCTGGAATGAGGGCCAGTTAGTAGAGAAGATTGACAGAGTGCCCATCGAGTTTAGTCCACGTAACTCTCAGGTGCGTGGCCGCTGCTGTATTCACAAGGAGCGCGCCGTGTGGAAGTACAAGTCTCTACCCCTCTTGGGTTGGGACATGACTGACGAGAAGGACGAGTTGATGCCACTCTCGGATTATGCGAAGATGACGCTCGACCGCACTAAGATTAAGGACAACATAATGTGCGTAATCGACGAGGCTTGCTCGTCGTGTGTGCGCACAAACTACGACATCACAAACCTCTGCCGTGGTTGTGTGGCTCGTGCCTGCGAGCACGCCTGCCCCAAGGGTGCAATAGAGTTCGACCCCGACACATCGCAGGGTAAGATCAACCACAAGGTTTGCATCAGCTGTGGTAAGTGTTTCGCAGCATGTCCTTATCATGCCATCGTCTACATCCCCGTACCCTGCGAGGAGGCTTGTCCCGTGGGCGCAATATCGAAGGATGAGTATGGCGTGGAGCATATCGACGAGACAAAGTGTATATACTGCGGTAAGTGTATGAACGCCTGCCCCTTTGGTGCTATCTTCGAGATATCGCAGGTGTTCGACATCCTCGAGGCTATACGCCGTGGCGAGGAGGTGGTGGCGATGGTTGCTCCATCGATACTCTCGCAGTACAACATGCCCACAGAGCAGGTATATGGCGCAATAAAGGCCATAGGCTTCAAGGATGTTATCGAGGTGGCACGTGGCGCCGAGATCACAACAGAGAAGGAGACACACGAGTTCGCCGAGAAGATGGAGGAGGGTCAGCCCTTTATGACAACATCGTGCTGCCCATCATACATGGAGATGGCGGCAAAGCATGCGCCCGAGTTGAAGAAGTACATATCGTCGACATACTCGCCAATGATATACACCGCAGAGCTCGCACGCGAGAAGTATCCCAACGCGAAGCTCGTATTCGTAGGCCCCTGCATCGCCAAGCGTAAGGAGGTGCGTCGCGAGGGTCTTGAGGGTAAGGTCGACTTCGTGCTCACCTACGAGGAGGTACACGCCATCCTCGGCGGCATGAACATAGAGCTCGGCGAGGCTCACATACACCCCGTAAATTGCGCATCGCGTCGCTCGGCACACGGCTTCGCGGAGAATGGCGGTGTTACGGCAGCCGTGAAGGAGCTCGTCGATGGCAAGCTCGACTTCACAACATTGCAGATTGCAGGCCTCAACAAGAAGAACGTAGGTCTCCTGAAGGCCTATGGTAAGACGGGTAAGGCTCCCGCACAGTTCATCGAGGTGATGGTCTGCGACGGCGGTTGTATCTCAGGCCCGAGCGTACACACAGCCTACGGCGATGGTAAGAAGACCTTCGACGCCGAGTTGAAAAAGAGATAAGAATGAAGGAGTTAGTTGAGCAGCTGGCCACAGACCATAGGCTCGACACCAAGAGCCTCAGCGCACTACTAAACGAGTGCGCAAAGGATGACCACGTGCTACAACAACTTCGCGATAGTGCCGTCCGAACTGCCCGCAAGCAGTTCGGACTCGGCATATATATACGTGGTCTCATAGAGCTATCGAGCTTCTGTCGATGCGATTGTCTCTACTGTGGCCTCAGACGCAGCAACCGCACGGCCGAGCGCTACAGGCTGACCATCGACGAGGTGATGAGCGCCTGTCGCGAGGGCTACAGCTTAGGCTTCCGCACCTTCGTATTGCAGGGTGGCGAGGATGGCACACACTCGGACGAGTGGCTCGAGGAGTTGTTATGCTTAATGCGCAGCCAATACCCCGATGTGGCGATAACACTATCCTTAGGCGAGCGTAGCGAGGCTTCGTACATACGTCTTAAACGTGCAGGGGCAAACCGCTACCTACTACGTCACGAGGCTGCAAATAGCGCTCTATACGATACTCTACACCCCTCAGGGCGTGGCTTAGAGCACCGCTTAGGGTGTCTTAAGGCGCTGAAGCGCGCAGGCTATCAGGTGGGCATGGGCATGATGATAGGAGTCAAGGGGCAGACTATAGAGCATATTGTGGAGGACATACAACTTATCGAGCGCATGCAACCCCAGATGGTGGGAATAGGCCCCTTTCTACCCCACCGCGCCACACCGTTAGGCACAGAGCCCGCGGGCGACCTACGCCTCACGCTTGCCACGGTGGCCATCGTGCGACTGATGTTACCCAAGGCGCTGATACCCTCAACTACGGCCTTGGCGACGCTCACGCCCATGGGACGACTGGAGGGCATACTATCGGGAGCAAACGTAGTCATGCCCAACCTCTCCCCCACAGATGTCAGGGCCAAGTATGCCATATATGAGAATAAGGCCTCGTGGGGCAAGGAGGCAGCCGAGGGTCTCGCAGCCTTAGTGAGCGAGCTGCAAACCATAGGCTACCATATAGACTACTCACGAGGAGATTACGACAACGATAAAACAACAATAGGATGAGCAACATAGAATATAACGTAAAATCGGAGCGTGCCGAGGAGTTTATCCACGATGGCGAGATACGTGCCACACTGGAGTATGCCCGCGAGCATCGCAACGACCGCGCCCTCATTGAGGAGATACTCGCGAAGGCCGAGGAGGGTAAGGGTATATCGCACCGCGAGGCAGCCGTACTCATCGAGGTGGAGGACAAAGATTTAGAGGAGCGCATGTACGACATAGCACGCCGTCTGAAGCAGCGTATATATGGCAACCGCATAGTCATGTTCGCGCCGCTCTACCTCTCGAACTACTGCATAAATGGCTGCACCTACTGTCCATACCATGCCAAGAACCGCACAATACCGCGCCGTAAGCTCACACAGGAGGAGATACGCCGCGAGGTGATAGCCCTGCAGGATATGGGACATAAGCGTCTGGCGTTAGAGACGGGCGAGCACCCCACCAAGAACCCCATAGAGTATGTCTTGGAGTCGATAGACACGATCTACTCCATACACCACAAGAATGGAGCTATACGACGTGTGAATGTAAACATAGCAGCGACGACTGCCGAGAACTACACACTTCTCAAAGATGCGGGTATAGGCACCTACATCCTCTTTGAGGAGACCTACGACCGCGCCACGTACGAGAGACTACATCCCACAGGCCCCAAGAGCGACTGGGCATACCACACCGAGGCGATGGATAGAGCCATGCTCGGAGGCATCGACGACGTGGGTGTAGGTGCGCTCTTCGGCCTAACGAACTATCGCTACGATGTTGTGGGCATCCTCATGCATGCCGAGCACCTCGAGGCGCGCTTCGGCGTAGGCCCCCACACCATCAGCGTGCCACGCATACGCCCCGCAAGCGACATCGACACCAAGGACTTCCCCGATGCTGTCACCGACGAGGTATTCCGTCGTATCGTCGCCGTACTACGTCTGGCTGTGCCCTACACTGGCATGATTGTCTCAACACGCGAGTCACGTCGCTCGCGCGAGTTGGTCTTAGATGTGGGTATATCGCAGCTTAGTGGTGGCTCGAAGACCAGTGTCGGCGGCTATGCCGAGGGTGTCGAGGATGCCGAGGAGTCGGCACAGTTCGACATATCGGACAACCGCACGCTCGACGAGATTGTAGGCTGGCTCTTAGAGCTGGGCTACGTACCAAGCTTCTGCACGGCATGCTACCGCGAGGGACGCACGGGCGATAGGTTTATGTCGTTAGCTAAGCGCGGATTGATAGGTAACTGCTGCGCACCCAATGCCCTTATGACCCTTGCCGAATATCTCGAGGATTACGCCTCGCCGAATGTGAAGCTGATGGGTAAGAAGATGATCGCCGAGCAGGCACAGATAATACCCTCAGAGAAGGTACGACGCATAACAGAAGAGAACCTCAAGGCCATCATCGAGGGTAAGCGCGACTTCAGATTCTAAGATGCTGTTTCAAATTATGCAGAGCACACCCACATCGGAGAGAGTACATGTTGCCATCCTCGGACGCACGAATGCTGGCAAGTCAACACTCATAAATGCCCTCACGGGTCAGGATGTCGCCATCGTCTCGGCAGAGCGTGGCACAACGACAGACCCCGTGCAGAAGGCCATGGAACTCTATGGTCTCGGCGCGGCGACTATTATAGATACGCCTGGCCTGGACGATACTACAGTCTTAGGCACTCAGCGCATGGCGCGCACGGCACAGGTGCTCGACCGCACCGACATAGCCATCATACTCTTCACCGACGAGGGCACGGATGTCGAATTGGAGATTCTACGCCAGTGCCGTGTGAGGGAGATTTCGGCAATCACGGTCGTCGCTCAGATGGACCGCATCAGGGGTCATGAGGCGCTACGCAAACATATAGCGGAGCTTACAGGAGATAGTACCCTTGCCCTCAGTGCCTCAACAGGCGAGGGCATCGCCGAGCTTAAGGAGCGTATAGCTGAATGTCGGCCGAAGGAGGAGAGGCTTATAACCGAGGGATTCTGCAAGGCGGGAGACCGTGTGCTGCTGGTCATGCCCCAGGATAAGTCGGCACCCAAGGGGCGTCTTATACAGCCACAGGTGCAGACCATACGCGAGCTGCTCGACCGTGGCTGCATACCTACATGCTGCACGCCTGAGAGTATGGCTGAGGCGCTCAACGCGTACGTGACGCCGCCAGAGCTCATAATCACCGACTCACAGGCCTTCGAGGAGGTATATCGTCTGAAGCCCGAGGCCTCGACGCTGACATCCTTCTCCATACTCTTTGCTCGCTATAAGGGTGACATAGCCCTCTTCTTGGAGGGGGTCAAGGCACTTAAGAGCATAAACCCCACCTCACGAATACTCATTGCCGAGGCATGCACCCACACGCCTCAAAACGAGGACATAGGCCGTGTGAAGCTTCCTCGTATCCTTCGTAAGAGGTTTGGCGAGGAGCTACAAATAGATATCGTGGGCGGCGCGGACTACCCCACCGACCTCACGAAATACGACCTCGTAATACACTGCGGCGCCTGCATGTTCAACCGCAAGCATGTGCTTAGCCGCGTGGAACGCGCGCGTGAGCAGGGTGTTGCCATCACCAACTATGGCGTGATACTGGCAGCCCTCACAGGCATACTCGATAGGGTAAAGGCCAAGTAGTTTGGCAATATCGGAATAAATGTGTAACTTTGGCAAAACAAAACACCATACAACTATGGCAGAGATTGAAAAGATAAAACTATTAGACCGCAAGTTTAAGACGATGATCCCCGCAGAGGAGATTGATGCCGCCGTACAACGCGTAGCCGACAAGCTCAACGAGCGCTACAAGGGTAAGACCCCTATCTTCCTCGGCGTGTTGAGCGGAGCATTCCTCTTCCTCAGTGACCTCGTGCGCAAGACCACGTTCGACTGTCGCCTGGCATTCGTCAAAATATCGTCATACGAGGGCACACAGTCTACAGGCAACATCAAGCAGCACCTCGGCATAGACTTCGATATCGAGGGCAAGGACATCATCATCGTCGAGGACATCGTCGAGACGGGTCACAGCATGAACTATCTCCTGGACTACCTACGCCAGCGTAACCCTGCAAGCATATCTATATGCACGCTCTTCTTCAAGCCCGAGAAGTTCTTGTATGAGTACCAGATCGACTATGTCGCAATGCCCATAGGCAATGAGTTTATCGTGGGCTACGGCTTGGATTACAACCAGATAGGCCGCAACCTTAAGGATATTTACGTATTAGATGAAGATTAATCCCGACATAGAGCTTCTCGAGGGCGGGCGCAAGTTGCCTCTCGTAGAGGACTTCTACACCATACAGGGTGAGGGCTTCCATGCTGGCAAGCCAGCATACTTCATACGCCTCGGTGGCTGCGATGTGGGCTGCCGCTGGTGCGATGCTAAGTACACGTGGAACCCCAAGATATACCCTCCTACCGACATCGCCACCATCGTCGAGCGCGCCGCCAGTTGCTCGGCACAGGCTATCGTCATCACTGGTGGCGAGCCTCTGTTGTACCCCTTAGGCGAACTCACACGCGAGCTTCATGCCCGCGGCCTTGAGATATTCATCGAGACCTCGGGAACAAACCCCATAAGTGGAGAGTTCGACTGGATATGTCTCTCGCCCAAGCGCCAGATGCCACCATTAGAGGAGGCCTTCCGCCGTGCCGACGAGCTTAAGGTCATCATCCAGACCGAGGACGACCTCGCATGGGCCGTGGAGTGCAGTAGAAAGGTGGGGCGCAAATGTCTACTCTACGTGCAGCCCGAGTGGAGCGTATACGAGAGCATCATCGCCACAATGGTCGAGTGGGTCAAAGAGCACCCCGAATGGAATATATCGATACAGACGCATAAATTTATGCACATACCCTAACAAGCTATGGCCAAGAGAGCTACAAACGAGAGCCGCAAGCAAAAGTTTATCAACTACTTTTGGGTGACGATGACTGCCATCATTGCCGTCTGTACGCTTATTGTCTCCATCAACACCATCGGCGACATGATACGTACGCACAAAAATCGCCGTGGCATAGAGCGCGAGATAACAAACCTCGAGGCAAAGATTGCTCGCGACAGCGCCTTTATCGAGCAGATTAGCACCTCACCCGAATTTATGGAGCAGTACGCCCGCGAGACATACCACATGCAACGCGCTGGCGAGACGGTATATATCCTCGAGTAGCATACGAGAGCGGGGATGGGCAACATAAGAATTGTTGCCGATATAATGCGCCTGACACAATATTAATAGTGTTAGGCGCGTTTGCATAGCAAAACTAAACATATTTGCCTATGTAGAATGTCTACTTTTAGAAACTAAACGATTTTTAAGAGTATGAAAAAGCAAATGTTATTCTATCTGAGTGTTATCGTCGTCTCGGCGATAACGGGTGCTATGTCTATGTATCTAGCAATAGGCGAGCAGACAACCCCAATGCCACAAACAACAATCCTCGATAGCGATGCTACGTTTAGCCAGAACCCTGCAACAGATGCACGCTTCGCAGCACAGGTCGTAGACACAGAGTATCCCGACCTAACATACGCGGCCGAGAACGCCGTTAAGGCCGTTGTCAACATCGAGGCCACTGTCACCGTCGCGGGACGAAGCATGGAGCGCGACCCATTTTTCGAGTTCTTCGGCTATCCCCAGAGCTATGGCTCGACACCACGTGAGCGCCGTGCAGGTGGCTCGGGTGTCATAATATCGGAAGATGGATATATCGTTACAAACAACCACGTCATCGATAATGCCACAAAGCTACGTGTCACGCTACACGATGGCCGCGCCTTCGATGCCGACATTGTGGGCTCAGATCCCGCCACAGATGTCGCTCTTATAAAGATTGAGGCCTCAGGACTCCCCACTCTACCTTTCGGCTCGTCTGACGACCTACGCCTCGGCGAGTGGGTGCTTGCCATAGGCTACCCCATGGAGCTACAATCTACTATCACCGCAGGCATCGTCTCAGCGAAGGCACGCCGCCTCGGAGCTCTCGATAATAGCGCAGGTATAGAGTCGTTCATACAGACCGACGCCGCCGTAAACCCTGGCAACTCGGGTGGCGCGTTGGTGAACACGCGCGGTGAGCTTGTGGGCATAAACACCATAATCAAGACCTCGACAGGCAGCTACGTGGGCTACTCGTTTGCAGTGCCCGAGACCATCGTCCGTAAGGTTGTCGTCGACCTCAAGGAGTCGGGCGTAGTACAGCGTGCTGTACTCGGCATATCGTTCCGCGCTGTAGACCAACAATTTATCGACGACATGGGCGAGACTACAGGCATTGATACCATAGGTGGCATGTATGTCGCCACCGTAAGCGATGGAGGTGCAGCATCGGAGGCTGGCATCCGCAAGGGCGATGTCATCACCGCCATCGACGGCATCGCCGTGAACGACTCGGCCATATTCTTAGAGCAGATAGGCAAGCGCCGTCCAGGGGATAAGATTACGCTCAGCGTACGCCGCGGCAACAAGGAGCTAAGCCTTAGTGCCACGCTACAGAATAGGGCTGGCAAGACCACACTCCTCAGCCGCGAGACAGTGGATGTCGTAGCCGAACTCGGCGCCAAGCTTACCGACGCCCCCACATCGCTATGCCGCGAGCTCGACATCCATGGCGGTGTGCAGGTCGTAAGCATCAAACATGGCGGACTGCTGGAGCGCTGCCGCGTGAGGGAGGGTTACATCATCACCCACATCAACGATAAGCCAGTATATAACGTCGATGAGCTTAACCGCCTCGACAAGCGCATTACCTCCATCGACGGCATCTACCCCACTGGCCGCGCCTCAAGCTACACGATAATGTAGGACGCCAGCCTACGACTAATAGTGTAATGGGGTAGCTAAACGTGGTTAGCTACCCCCATTTTTTTGAGGTTTCAAGCCTCTAAATGTAAAAAAATGCATTTTCTTGAAATTTTTTCGCAAAAAGTTTTGGAGAATAAAATTTTTGCTGTATATTTGCAGTGTCAAAAGGTGACAAGGGTCGGTAAAACCAAACATGGTGGATTCATCTAAGGGCTAGGATACATGCCTCTCACGCATGACATAGGGGTTCGAATCCCCTATCCACTACGAAAGCGGACAACTTAGGTTGTTCGCTTTTTTTGTTTTAGGAATTTTGGGAATGTGCATAGTGCGGGTGATTTGTTTATTTCGAATAATATTCGTATCTTTGGAAGTTGATACAATGACGACTAAAAACAATAAACAGATAACCTAAAACAGTATGAACAGACTTCTTAAGACCATCACCCTTGTGGGTGCATTTATTGCGGGCATAGCAACGGCTGATGCCTGCACCAACTTTATCGTCACCCGCGGTGCCTCGACAGACGGCTCTAACATGGTGACATACGCCGCAGACTCTCACCAGCTCTACGGCCCTCTCTACTCGTACGTTCCTGGCAAGTACACCGAATGGATGGACGTAACCGAATGGGACACAGGTCGCTACATAGGCAAGATACGCCAGGCACCCGTGACATACCGCACGCTCGGCAACTCGAACGAGCACTCGCTCTTCATCACCGAAACAACCTTTGGTGGACGTCCTGAGCTGGAAGATCCCAATGGAGGCATCGACTACGGCTCGCTCATCTATATAACTCTACAGCGCGCCAAGACAGCACGTGAGGCTATCGACATCATCGTAGACCTCGCCAACACCTATGGCTACTGCTCGTCGGGTGAGTCATTCTCACTTATCGACACTGAGGAGGCATGGATCATGGAGCTCATAGGCAAGGGTCCCGAGGATAAGGGCATCGTGTGGGTAGCACGACGCATTCCCGATGGCTACGTGTCGGCACACGCCAACCAGGCACGCATACCCACCTTCCCCTGGGACGACCCCGAGAACTGCATCTATGCTCCCGATGTGGCAGATGTAGCGCGTAAGTTCGGTTGGTTCGAGGGTGAGAACAAAGACTTCAGCTTTGCCGATGCCTACGCTCCGCTCGACTTCGGCGCTATGCGTGGCTGCGAGGCTCGCGTATGGGCATTCTTCCGCACTGTAGCAGATGATATGGATAAGTATGAGGACTACGCCATGGGGCACAATAAGGAGAACCGCATGCCTCTATGGGTTATGCCACGCGAGAAGGTATCGCCCAAGCAGTTGATGGACTGCATGCGCGACCACTACGAGGGCACGAAGATGGATATGACCACCGACATTGGTGCTGGTGGCGAGGGCTGTCCCTACCGCTGGCGTCCCATGTACTTCGAGGTTGACGGTGTGGAGTACTGCAACGAGCGTGCTACAGCAACACAGCAGACAGGCTTCTGGCTCGTAGGTCAGGCACGCCCCGAGAAGGTGGGCATCCTCTGGTTTGGTGCTGACGATGCTGCCACATCGCCCCTAACACCCATCTACGTGACATCTACAGAGGTGCCTTGGTGCTTCAGTGAGGAGAATGGCTCAATCCTTGAGTACTCGGACACATCGATGTTCTGGATTACCAACCGCGTGGCACAGTTTGCATACCTCCGCTACAACACCGTAGGTAAGACCGTGCGCGAGAGAGTTGACGCTTGGGAGAATGCTATGATTAAGGAGGTTGAGGAGATGGATAAACTTATTGCAAGCGTGTCAAACAAGCCCAAGAAGGCGTGCAAACTTGCTACGGAGTTTACGATTGAGTCGGCACAGACTATCTTCGACAAGTGGGTAGAGCTCGACAAGTACCTCATGGTCAAGTATATCGACGGCAATGTTAAGGGTGAGGACGAGAATGGCTTCATCGACAACGGCAATGGCAAGGATATCCCTGGTAAGATTATCCAGCCTGGCTACTCGGAGAAGTGGAAGCGCGCCGTGGCTGCCGACAATGGCGAGGTGTTAAAAGTGGTAAAATAATTGCAATATATAAGTAACTATGACAGAGAGATATGATATTATAGTCATCGGCTCGGGCCCAGGTGGTTACGTTGCCGCTATTCGCGCTGCGCAGTGTGGCAAGCGCGTTGCTATCGTGGAGAAGGCAGATGCTGGTGGCGTATGCCTCAACTGGGGTTGCATCCCCACGAAGGCTCTCGTTCGCTCAGCACAGGTATATGCCGACTGTAAGGCGGCAGCAACCTATGGCGTGAGCATCGAGGGCGAGGTTAAGCCCGACTGGGCTAAGATGGTGGAGCGCGAGAGGATGGTCGCCACGACGATGAATAAGGGCGTTCAGTTCCTTCTGAAGAAGAACAACATCGACGTTATCGCAGGCTTCGGTCGTCTTAAGGCTGCCGACATGGTCGAGGTCGATGGCGTCGACTACGAGGCTGACCATATCATCCTTGCCACGGGAGCACGCCCCCGCGTGATGCCCTTTATGCCCATCGACGGCAAGAATATAATCTCGTCGAAGGAGGATCTCGTATTACCCGAGTTGACTGAGACGATGGTCGTCGTAGGCTCTGGAGCAATAGGTTCGGAGTTCGCCTATATCTACGCCACGATGGGCGTGAAGGTGACCATCATAGAGTATATGCCCCAGATTATGCCCTTGGAGGATGAAGATACGGCCAAGGCTATGGAGCGCGCCTTCCGCAAGCTCCGCGCCACGGTGATGACCTCGACGACGGTTAAGTCGGTGGCTGTCCGCGAGGATAGCAAGTGCGATGTCGTTATCGAGGGCAAGAAGGGCGAGCAGACACTCGAGGCAGATGTCGTTCTCTCGGCTGTCGGCATCAAGTCTAACATCGAGGACATGGGTCTCGAGGATGTGGGCGTAGAGGTTGAGCGCGACAAGGTTAAGGTCGACGAGCACTACAAAACATCGGTCGATGGTGTCTACGCTATTGGCGACATTATTGCGACGCCTGCCCTCGCACACGTAGCCTCGGCAGAGGCCATCCACTGCGTGGAGCATATCTGCGGTCTTAACCCCGAGGCTGTCGACTATTCGACCATCCCCTCGTGCATCTTCACATCGCCCGAGGTTGCATCGGTAGGTATGACCGAGGCACAGGTGAAGGCTGCTGGCATCGAGTACAAAGTGGGCAAGTTCCCCTATACGGCATCGGGCAAGGCTACAGCTGCTGGCGAGCGCGACGGCTTCGTGAAGCTTATCTTCGACGCCGAAGAGAAGTTGCTCGGCGCTCACTTCGTGGGTCATAACGTGACGGAGATGATTGGCGAGCCTACGCTTGCCAAGGTGCTTGGCGTCAACGCCCACCGCATCGCTCGTACCATACATGCACATCCATCGATGCATGAGGCAGTTATGGAGGCGGCGGAGGATGCTCTCGGATGTGCCATCCACATGTAATTTTGAATTATAAGGCGGACATCTACTTCCGCTCGGCAAAAAGTCCCGACAATGGGTCGTACACACAAGTACTACCCATCGTCGGGATTTTTGCCGAGCGTTGTATCTGCTGTCTTCTAATCCAAAATGAATTTAGCGTGATTGAGAGGCCACAGCTAACCCCTCCTGACTGCAAATTCATCACGCCCATTAGCGAGATAATTCGTTAACAGTAGTAGATGATGACTTATAACAACAAATAGCGACAAAACACTCTTTTTGTTCAGCCTCCCATTACTCACTACTCATTACTCATTGAGCGAAGCTCATTATTATCTTGTGTCGCATATTTTGAAAACTTGCGAAAAAGCCTTACATTTGTATATCATATTAAATAAGGCCTATGCGATATTTTATCGAGTTACAATACGACGGTGCGGCATACTTTGGGTGGCAGCGACAGCCCGATGCTGTGACCGTGCAGGGGATGATAGAGGAGAAGCTATCGATGTTGCGTCGTGTGCCTATCGAGATTGTGGGTGCGGGGCGTACAGACACGGGCGTGAATGCCTCATTCTATGTCGCTCACTTCGACAGCGACACGGAGGTAGAGTGCGCACAGCTCGTCTACAAGCTAAATAAGGTGCTACCCCCCGATATTGCCATCCTACGCATATACAAGGTGGAGGCATCGAAGCATGCGCGCTTCGATGCCCGCGAGAGGGAGTACACCTATCTGCTCACACCCCACAAGTCGCCCTTCCGTCGTTTCTCGGCATGGCACTATGCCGTGGAGCTCGATGTTGAAGCGATGAATAGCGCCGCGGCGAAGCTATTAGATTATGACGATTTCACCTCGTTTGCCAAGCTCAACTCCGATAATAAGACGAACATCTGTCATATAAGCCATGCTGCGTGGAGCGTGGAGAGCGATGGCACGCTACGCTTCACCATACGTGCCGATAGGTTCCTAAGGAATATGGTGCGTGCCATCGTCGGCACGCTCGTAGATGTTGGTCGCGGGCGCTATAGCGTCGCCGACTTCGAGGATATCATCCGCTCGCGCGACCTCTCGCGCTGTAGCGCTGGAGCCCCCGCCGTAGGGCTATTCCTCTCGGATGTGAGGTATTGAGATTTAAGACGCTTAGGGCTACTCATTAAATTATCGGATCAACCCCCACATAGTAGTTAGCAAAATTATATATTGAAGAGATGTTTCGACTACGCTAATGCTTCGCTCAACATGACATAGAGGAGGAGTACGGAGCGCGAGATGAACAGCAAAATTAGCACGAGACTTATTTGATGTCAGAAGGGGTCATCTGCGACCTCTTATCACAAGAATTTATAATTTAGCGTCAAAATGGTGCATCCAAAAGAGACCACCATGGGATAGTACTAAACGTACAGCCCATGGTGGTCCACTTTTATGGATGTGCCGCAGGTTGCGGCTTTTCACGCTAAATTAATTTTGGGGCTTAATGGTCAAAAAGAGACCTGCGAGAGGGAGTAAAATGTTGAGATATAGTATATTTGCAGTATTTATAATTATTATGGACAAAAAAGTGCTCTCGTTGCGGGAGTTCTGATGTGGTCCGTAAGGGCATCTGGCGGGGTTCACAGCGTTGGTTTTGCAAGAAATGTAAGCGC
>JAFUPR010000107.1 GCA_017481145.1 Alistipes sp.
ATTTTAAGGACTTTGTCAAGTGGTATCTTTTTCTTCAAAGTAACGAGGGGAAAGCTGCGAAAAAATAGGGCGAGAAATTCTGCATCTCTCGCCCTTAATTTAGATGTCAAAAAGCGCCACTTTTTGCATCATTACCCTTTTTAGCCATCCCCGTTCAGTCTAATGATTGAGAGGTCGCAAATGACCCCTTATAGCAATAAATTACTCGCGACCCTCGAAGTAGTAGGGTGCATAATTCCAACCGCAGGCATCGTAGAACTTGCGCAGCGTCTCCATGCGGCTACGTATGGTCTCAGCGTTGCGGCGGTCATTAGCCCACTGCACCTCCGACATGGCGGCAAGGCGTGGAAGAAGCATCTTCTCTACCCACTTCATACTCTTTAGATATTCCGACCACATGTTGCACTGAACGCCGATGATGTGGCTCTTAGCCTCGTCGCTCATGCCCTCGTATGGATTCCACGCATAGACCATCTCGAAGGGTATATATCCACCAATTTGAAGGCCCTCACCCTCGCGGCTCTTGGTCTGGTAGAAGTTGAGGTAGCAGAGTGTCATGGGGGTCATGACAACGTCGTTGCCACGCTCGGCAGCGTAGATGCCCGCATTGACACCACGCCACGACATAACTGTAGCTGTGGGTGTCACGCCACCATCAAGAATCTCGTCCCAGCCAATCATGCGGCGTCCATTGGCGTTAAGGAACTTCTCGATACGTGCAACGAGGTAACCCTGAAGTTGCTCTTCGCTCTCGAGACCCTCAGCCTTCATCATCGCCTGACAGTGCTCGCACTCCTTCCATCTATCCTTGGGACACTCGTCGCCACCGATATGTATAAGCTCTGAGGGAAAAAGTTCAATAACCTCCTTGAGGACATCCTCCAAGAATTTGTATGTAGTCTCCTTGCCTGCGCAAAGTACCTCGGGTGTAACGCCCCACATCGTCCATACGTCGACCTGCTGCTCGTGGCATCCGAGCCATGGCAAGGCATGGAGTGCTGCTTGTGAGTGGCCAGGCATCTCGATCTCGGGGATGATGGTAATGTAGCGCTTGGCGGCATACTTCACAACATCACGTATCTCTTCCTGCGTGTAGTAGCCTCCGTAAGGCTCGCCATCCAACCACTTAGGGTCAAGACCATGGCCTACGAGTGTCTCCTTACGTATCGAGCCCTTCTCCGTTAGCTCGGGGTAGGCCTTGATCTCTATGCGCCAGCCCTGGTCGTCGGTGAGATGCCAGTGTAGGCGGTTGAGCTTATGCGCTGCGAGGATGTCGATATATCGCTTAACATCCTCCACCGAGAAGAAGTGGCGCGACACGTCGAAGTGGGCACCGCGGTATGCGAAGGTGGGCTCGTCGGCGATGAAACCGTAGGGCACCTTGCCATCGTTGGTGACGATAATATGTCGTAGAGTTTGCAGACCGTAGTAGACGCCCGCCTCGTCGCCACCGATGATAAGTACACCCTCCTCCTCGGAGATGGTCATCTCATAGCCCTCGGCGGGAACAAACTTGTCGAGACGAATCTTTATGCCCTTGCCGCGCTTGACGGTGCGCATGGGCTTGCTGTCGGGGAAGTGCTGCTGCATATCCTCCACGAAGCGCTCGGCGGGAGCCCAGAGGTCGTCAACAACGACTATGCACGTCTTAGGTGTGACGATAAACTCGCCCTCGGCGGCGATGTCCATATACGAGGGCTGAGGTACGATGTTAAGCTCGCGCGCTGAGAGCACGGGGAGCGTCATAATAAGGCTTAATGCTATAAGCACAAAACGAGATAGATGTTTCATATTTATTTAACTTAATTGATATTCTATGTTTTGAATGTTTTGTTCATCGTTACGATGGCAAAGATACAGAAAAAATGGCAATTAGCAATATCCTTATCCCAACGTTCTTGGAACGGTTATTGTCGTAACGATGGGTGGAACTGCCACCTCATTAATGAATAGGTGTGTATGGGTATTGTTTAATCAATATGTTGCAAATTATGGAAAATGATCTTTACGAGAAGACCGAGCGACTTATCAAACACTGGTGGCTGTCGCTAATCATTGGCCTTGCGGCTGTGGCTGTGGGCTTTATAGTCTTGGTGCATCCTGCTGCAAGCTACTACACCTTTGCAGTGTGGCTGGGCATCGTGGTGCTTATCTCAGGTGTTGCAGGGCTCATTCAGACATTCAGCACGAAGAACTACTTTGTGCGTCGTGGCTGGCTTATCTTGGCCTCTGTTGCCGACATAATCATTGGCCTGCTGCTCATGTTTAACACCATCCTCTCGGCTGTGGCTATGCCCATACTCCTTGGCGCATGGCTTCTCTACCGTGGCTGTGCCATGCTTGTTCAGGGCTTCGACCTGCGTAGCTTTGGTGTGAGGGATGCTGGATGGGTTATCTTCTATGCTGCCGTGGTTATTGCCATCTCCATCGCCGTGCTATGGATGCCTGGGACGTTGGGCGTCGAGGCTGTCGTACTCTTTGTTGCCATAGCCTTTATCACCTATGGTGTAGCGATGGTGTCACTCGGCTTCAGGCTGTGGGATATACACCGCAGGGCTCGGGAGCTGGGTAGCGAATAATTCATATACTAAATAGTCATAAGTGGGAGTGTTCGAAAAAGTATCGGACACTCTTATTTTTGTTATATTTTTCGCATTATTTTTCTAATTCTCTATATTTGGAATCTATTCATGAAAGACGAAATGCTGCTGATTGATGTGAGCTAAATCGTTGATTTTTTTGAGGTTTTTGTTTGCAAATAGAAAAAATAATTGTATATTTGCCTTAGGAAACGTAATTCCAGAGACGTAGAAACTAAATAATCGTAATATATGAGAATAAAAAATTATGCGTATCGCCTAATGGGTGCGGTATGTGCTTTTACAGCAGTAGCATGTGTTGACGACTCGTTCGATGTCAACAATGTATCTACCGAGGTAACTATCGGTGATGGTACAACAACCTTGCCTTTGGGCTATCTCGACAACAAAACAATTGCCGATCTTCTTGGCCCCGACAAGCTTGAGGAGTTTATGGACGACGAGGGTAACCTCACTTTCAACTTCTCGGGCGAGGGTGACTCTATCGACATTGAGGGTATAACCACCGATTTCGAGATCCCCGAGATTCGTAACTCTTTCAACGTAGCCTATCCCGAGTTCTCGTTCGATATGGAGACTATCAAGATTGAGGCTGAGGAGGATATAGATGTTGACCTCGGTGTGTTGGAGGATATACAGAAGTTCCCCGACATGGGTGAGATTCCTGGCTACGAGATTCCCGAGGATGTGGAGCTCCCCGTGCTCACGGGTACATACACTAAGTCGTTCTCGGAGGCAGACCTCGAGGGTATGCATATCGACGTTGAGCTCCCCGAGCAGATCGACAACGTAGAGAAGATTATCTTCAAGGACTTGGAGGGTGACCACCACGGTGCCCCCATGCACTTGCGTGTCGACTTCAACGACCTCGCTGGCATCAATGGCGGTGGCGAGCTTGAGTTTGACCTTACGATTAAGGGTGGCAAGTTTAGCATCCTTGATGCTGAAAACAATCCGATATATAATGGTGATCACTACTCGGATAATATTGTCATTGCTAATGGTGCCGATCATATCGACTTTGCCATCTACGTTGAGAGCCTCACTAACACAACGGCACTCGATGAGAACCACCACCTTAACATCCCCTTGGAGCTTACGTTCGACATGGCATTTGAACTTCAGACCAAGGCTGGTAACTTCAATGTAGAGAATATGCCACACATCGAGCTCGATGCCGAGTTCGCTTTTGGCGATGCAGAGGTTGATATTAACACTGGTGCTAACCTCGTGGAGTATCACCCCGAGGAGGCGCAGCCTATCGATATCGAGGGTCTTCCCGAGCAGATTAAGTCTGTAAATCGCGTATCGCTTGAGGATGGTGGCATTCTTAAGTTGTTCGCTCACGGCCTCAGCTGGTTAGGTAAGGATATAACCGACAATATGGAGGTTGTGATGTTGTTGCCCGACTATCTCGAGCTTCACAACCTTGAGGGTATGAACTGTCGCTACGATGCTACTACTAAGGAGCTTGTAGCCTCGGTTACCGACTTGGACGAGGGTATTCAGGTGGGTATCAAGGCGCTCGACTTTGGCGCTGCAGGCATTGAGCCCGACGAGAATGGTAACATCCATCTCGATTTCGCCCCCGACATTGTAGCATCTTTCGTTGATGACTCTGAAATCTTGGCTTCGCAGTTGCAGCACGAGGGTGATATAGAGATCTCTATAGGTATCGAGAAGGCTATGCTCTCGATCGAGTCGGTAAGCGGTCGCGTGGACTATAGCTACACCGTGAGCGAGGAGTTTGCCCTCGAGGGTCTTAGCGATATCAACCTTGAGATTGGTGGCTTGGGTCTTAAGCCCATCATCGAGGTTACGGTGACCAATCCTCTCACTATGCCTGCTGAACTTCAGGGCGTTATTACGCCGATAAGTGGTGGAGCGCAGATTCCCGAGAATGCAGCGACGTTCAATAAGGTGCCTATTGCAGCAGCTTCGTACGTTGATGGTGAGATTGTCCCCACGGAGATTAAGCTCGTCATAGCTCACGAGAGCTTCCGTGCCGACTATGCAGATCCTAAATATACGTTCGTTCCGTGCGATGTTACGACGCTGTTCCATGGTAAGTTGCCCGAGTCGTTGAATATCGACTTGACGCTCGGTGTTGATCCTCAGAAGGTGCAGACCATCTATATGGCCGATACACTGTCGGTTAAGTACGACTATAAGGTAGATATCCCCTTCAAGTTGGATAATACTCTCCAGATCAAGTACGAGGATGAGATGTACGGCTTGAACTCTACGTTCGAGAGCCTTGCTAACTACGATATCAAGGTTGGTGACGTTACGGTCATCGCCACCATCACCAACACAACACCTTTGCAGTTGGCTCCACGTGTGACTATGCTCGATAAGAATGGCAAGGAGACTAAGGCTCAGGTGCTTATTGATGAGGGCTCTAAGATTCTCGGCTCGTCGGATGGTGTGACGCCTGCAGAGAGTGTCTTGCGCTTGACGTTGAACCTCGGCGAGGATGGTCGCGTGTCGAACATCGCTGCGGTAGATGGCATACGTATGGCGCTTGAGGCCACAAGTGCTGCCAGCGATATGGTTGTGCAGATCACCAACCAGCAGTATATAGGTGTTAAGTTGCAGCTCGAGCTTGCGGGCGGTATCACTGTCAACCTTGGTGATTTTATGTAGGTTAGTTAATTAATGAGAGAGATAGTATGAAAAGAATATTAGTTTTAATAGTCGCGGCTATCACGCTTCTTGGTACACAGTTCGCTGTGGCACAGTCGCGAACATCGTACTTTATGGAGGGCTCACCCTTCCGTAACGACCTGAACCCCGCATTGGCTCCCACACGTGGATTTTTAGCCCTTCCAGGTTTCAGTGGTATAGGTATGAATGCCACAACCAACTTTATGTCGGTAGATAACTTCCTCTACCAGAAGGATGGTCAGCTTGTTACTGCCCTTCACGGCTCGGTGTCGTCGGAGGAGTTCTTCAACAAGTTGCCTGAATTGGGTAAGGCTACGTTGGACTTCAAGACCAACATCTTCAGCGTGGGTTTCTATGCCAAGAAGATGTATTGGACGTTTGGTCTTAATGCCGACGTATCGGGCGATATGGCCATGTCGATGGATATGTTCAAGGCGCTCAAGACCTTGGGTAATGGTACCTTCGACCTTGGCGCTACGGCTATCGATGCGAATGCTTATATGGATGCCTACCTCGGCACATCGTTCCGCGTACACGATAACGTAAACATAGGTATCAAGGCTAAGTTCCTCGTAGGTATCGCCAATCTCGAGGCTAACTTCAGCGAGTTAGTTGCGAATGTTACCCCCGATGAGGTTAATGCCAACCTGCACGGCTCATGGCGCGCTAATGGCATCTTCATCGACAAGACTCCCGTTAAGGCTGGTAATGATTTGCCTATCGGCGAGATTCTTAAGTTTGATCCCTCGTATATGCTCAATACGCTCAACAACTTCGGTGCTGCCATCGACCTTGGTGCTGAGGTGCGCCTCTTAGATAACCACCTCAAAATCTCGGCTGCTGTTACCGATCTCGGTATCATTAAGTGGTCGGGTGATGGACATATCGAAGGTACGGCTGAGGGTAACTTCAAGTTTAATGGCATGAACTTCGAGGCCGAGGAGCTTGGCGTCGATGGTGACTTCGAGATGTTGGTTACGGATGCTGTCGAGAATACGGGTTATATCTCTATGCTCAACTTCTCGGTGAATGCAGGTGTGGAGTATAACATCCTCAACAACCACATCGCCTTTGGTGTTATGTCGCACACTAAGTTCTGCAAGACGATGACCTACTCAGAGCTTATCGCCTCGGTTAACTTCCGTGCTACCAATTGGCTTACGGCAACATTTAGTCACACCTTCCTCAATGGCAACCGTCCAGGTGTGTTGGGCTTTGCGCTTAACATCCACCCGAGGGTTATCAACATCTTCGTCGGTGCCGACTATATTGATACACGCTATGTCAAGGGCCCCTCAGTTGGCGGTATGGATACCGTCATGGGACGCTACCAGCAGTCGCTTAATGTCTATGCTGGCGTGACATTCAACTTCGCGCATCCTAAGTTTATGCGTGGTAAGCAGACGAAGTAATAAGGGGGGAGGCTTTTATTCAACCTCTCAGAGAATTGGGGATGACTAAATCATCCCCATTTTCTTTGTATACCCCTTATCTTTTATGCAGAACTTTAAAATCTTGGCTTAATGGTCAAAAAAGAGACCTGCGAGAGGGGGTAAAATGTTGAGATATAGTATATTTGCAGTATTTATAATTATTATGGACAAAAAAGTGCTCTCGTTGCGGGAGTTCTGATGTGGTCCGTAAGGGCATCTGACG
>JAFUPR010000108.1 GCA_017481145.1 Alistipes sp.
CGCCACCTGCCGAGAACTCCTCGTCGCCCGTGGCGGCAGTTATCTGGAATACGCCAGCATACGACCAGTTGAGGAGGCCAAGCTTGGCGTTCGAGTTGGTGGCGATAAGCTCGGCACGCTCGCGGGCATCTGAGGCGGCGGCAGCTATAAGGTCGAGCTTCAGAGCGTTGAGGTCGCTATAGAAGTACATGGGCTCCTCGACGCTGATGTTTATGCCGTCGGCAAGGAGCGAGGTGAGCTCACGTGCCACGCTCTCCACAGCGTCGATGTCCTTCGACTCGATGGTGAACTGCTGCGTGAGGGAGTAGCCCGCAAACTCCTCACCTATATACTTACCCTCCTGGTATACCGAGTTATACTGCTCGTGGTGGGTGAGCATGGCGAAGTTAACATCCTCCTCGGCGATGTTGTGCTTCTTGAGGAAGTTAATGACCTTCTTGCGGTCGGTGTCCATCTGATTGTAGCCATCGGCGGCGTTATAACTCTCGACGTTGAGGCATCCCTCGACGATGATGAGGTCCGAGGTAAACTCCGTCTCACCGAGGCCTATGACGGTTATCGTTCCAGTAGCTGTGCGATAGCGCTGTGTGTAGGCTGTGGCCAATACTACGGCCGAAAGAACGATGGCTACAGCGATAATGATATACTTCCAAAGGTTGTTCATGATATTGTAGTTTTAAGGGTTATACGTTGAATAAGAAGTGCATGATGTCGCCATCCTCGACGATATACTCCTTGCCCTCGATGCCTATCTTACCCACATCGCGGCATGCACGCTCTGAGCCGAGCTCAACATAGTCGGCATACTTGATAACCTCGGCACGTATGAAGCCACGCTCGAAGTCGGTGTGTATGATGCCCGCAGTCTCGGGTGCCTTCATGCCTCGGCGGAAGGTCCATGCGCGGCTCTCGTCGGCACCTGTGGTGAAGAAGGTCTGCAAGTCCAGAAGACGATAGGCGGCCTTGATAAGACGGCTCACACCCGACTCCTCGAGACCCATGTCCTGAAGGAACATCTGGCGCTCCTCGTAGCTCTCAAGCTCGGCAATGTCGGCCTCGGCTGAGGCTGCCACGATAAGCATCTCAGCCCTCTCGTTGGCTATGGCTGCACGTACCGCTTCGGTGTGAGCGTTGCCCTTCACGGCTGAGGCCTCGTCGACATTACATACGTACAACACGGGCTTGTCGGTAAGAAGGTTTAAGTCCCACACAGCCTTGCGCTCCTCGGCAGTGAGCTCCACCGTGCGTGCCGAGAGTCCCTGCTCCAGCGCCTCCTTATAGCGGCAGAGGATGTCGTACTGACGCTTAGCGTTCTTATCACCTGCGGTAGCCTGCTTCTGGCACTTGCCTATGCGGTTCTCGATGGTCTCGAGGTCCTTGAGCTGGAGCTCCGTGTCGATGATGCCCTTGTCGCGTACGGGGTCTACCGTGCCGTCTACGTGGGTGATATTCTCGTTCTCGAAGCAGCGCAATACGTGGATGATAGCGTTGGTGTTGCGTATGTTAGCCAAGAACTTGTTGCCTAAGCCCTCACCCTTCGATGCACCCTTCACCAAGCCTGCAATATCGACAATCTCGATGGTGGTGGGCACCACGCGCTTGGGGTTGTCTATCTCGACGAGCTTAGTGAGACGCTCGTCGGGCACGGTGATGACACCCACGTTGGGCTCAATGGTACAAAACGGGAAGTTTGCCGCCTGCGCTCGCGCATTCGACAGACAGTTAAATAGTGTCGACTTACCCACGTTGGGCAGTCCTACAATTCCACATTGTAAAGCCATAGTATTTCAATTTTATAAATTTTCAATTTCTAAAATTTCAAATTAGTCATTTAATTCCTCATTACTAATTCCTAATTGCGACTCGCACGCTAATCAGCTTGCGAAACGTTTCCCAGCGCTGCGCGGTAGGAGTTTAGTATGCGCGACTTGGAGATGAAGCCAAGGTAGTGGTTTTGCTTGTCTACCACGGGCAGCATCCAGGTGTTGGCCTGCTCGAAGCGTGGCATGATGCTCTGAATCATCTCGTGCTCGAGGATCTTGTCGGGCGGCTGAATCATATAGTGCATGATGGGCTTGCCCCACTTGTCGCGGTTGAACATGTCGTGGCGTAGGTCGTCGAGCTGCACGATGCCGAGGAGCTTGCCGTAGTTGTCCACCACGGGGAAGATGTTGCGGCGGGCGTTGGCTATGATGTTGACAACGTCGCCCAGCGTGAGTGACTCCCTAAGGCGTATAAAGTCGGTCTCCATAAGCTGGTCTAAGCGTAGGAATACGAAGGCTGAGGAATCCTTGTCGTGCGTAAGCAGCTCGCCACGCATGCGTAGCTGCTTGGTGTATATCGAGTCGCGGTCAAGGCTATAGTTCACGGCGAACGATATGCACGAGACGATCATCAGCGGGATGAACAGACCGTAGCCATTGGAGAGCTCGGCGATAAGGAAGATGGCCGTGAGGGGCGCCTTCATCACTCCCGACATGACACCCGCCATGCCCGCCAGCGTGAACGAGGTGATGGATACGTCCCAGCCGAAGACGGCACGGCAGAGGACTGCAAGAGTAGCTCCCGCAAACGCTCCGACGAAAAGCGACGGTGCGAACGTACCACCTACACCGCCCGCGGCATTGGTCGTAGCCATGGCCACAACCTTGAAGAGCATGATGGCTATGAGGTAGATGATAAGGAACCAGTCGGCCTCGCTGAGCGAGTGGAAGAGCGTATGGTTGAAGAGCTCCGCGGTGTTGCCCGTCATCAGAGCACCAAAGCTATTGTGACCCTCGCCATAGAGCGGTGGGAAGATGAAGATGAGCACACCGAGGGTGATGCCCGCATAGAGCCATTTACGCCACTGGCTTGTCACACCCTTGTAGAAACCGCCCACCTGAGAGTTCACCGACGTGAAGTAGTAGACCATGATACCGCAGAAGGCGCCAAGGAGCACGAATAGTGGTATCTGTGCCACCTGGAACATGTCCGACTGGTCGAGCGACACGGCGATGATAGGCGAGAAGCCGTGCAACGAGAGCGAGATGATTGTCGCCGTCATCGAGGCCATAAGCAGCGGGATGATGGACTTCGACGTGATGTCGAGCATGAGAATCTCCAACACGAAGACCACGCCCGTGATGGGGGCCTTGAAGACCGCAGCCACGGCGGCACCCGCACCACAGCACAAGAGCAGGGTTATGTTCTTATAGTTCAGGCGTGCGAGCTTGCCAATGTTCGAGCCTATAGCCGCTCCCGTGAGCACGATGGGTGCCTCGGGGCCCACCGAGCCACCGAAGCCTATGGTCGTAGCACCGCCCACTATCGATGTCCAGCAGTTGTGACCCTTTATGCGCGAGTCGGTGCGCGACATGGCATATAATACGCGCGTCACACCCTCCGATATGCCATCCTTGACGATGTGCTTCACGAAGAGCGTCGCGAGGATGATACCTATGGCGGGGTAGACGAGGTATAGCCACTGCGCCTGGTCGTCGGGTGTCCACGACGTGAGCGAGTGGGTGATGAAGTGTAGGAGCGTGTTGAAGACGTAGGCGCCCACGCCAGCACACAGACCCACGAGGATGGCCAAGAGGGCCATCGTCTGCGAGTTGGTAAGTCGGCGTGTGAGGCTCAAGAAGAGCTCGTAGACGCGCTCCTGGATGGTTGCAATCTTAATCATAGTTCGGGGTGTAGTACCTCACGTGGTTACTTGCGGAAGTCGGCAGCCTGACGAGCTATGAGTTCCGTGTCCTCGAAGTAGTTTATGCGCATGGCGCTGCGCACATCGTGGAGTGTGGCGGCAGCAGCCTCGCGTGCCTCCTCCGAGCCACGACGCAGGATGTCGTAGACCTCCTCGATGCGCTGCTCGTAGTACTTACGACGCTCGCGTATGGGTGCTAATAACTCCTCCAGTACGGCAATGAGTAGCTTTTTGCACTTTACATCGCCGAGGCCGCCACGACGGTAGTGCTCCTTCATGGCGTCGAGGTTCTCGTAGTCGGGGCAGTACTTGGCGAAGTGCTCCGTGCGCGAGAAGGCGTCGAGGTAGGTGAACACGGTGTTGCCCTCCACCTTGCCAGGGTCGGTGACCTTGAGGTGGTCGGGGTCGGTGTACATGCTCATGACCTTCTTCTTCACATCCTCGGCCGTGTCCGAGAGGTAGATGCAGTTGCCGAGCGACTTGGACATCTTGGCCTTGCCGTCGGTGCCAGGCAGACGTAGGCATGCCGAGTTTGTGGGCAGCATAATCTCGGGCTCGACAAGCGTAGCGCCATATACCGAGTTGAACTTATGGACAATCTCGCGTGTCTGCTCAATCATAGGCTCCTGGTCCTCGCCCACGGGTACGGTCGTAGCTCGGAAGGCGGTGATGTCCGCAGCCTGAGAGATGGGGTAGGTGAAGAAACCTACGGGTGTGCCACGGCGCTGCTGGTTGTCCTCCTCGGCATTGTTCTCCGAGAAGCCACGCATCTGTATCTCGGCCTTGACCGTCGGGTTGCGCTGTAGACGCTGCACCGTGACGAGGTTCATGTAGTAGAACGCCAACTCGGTGAGCTCCGTGACGTAGGACTGCACGAAGATGGTCGACTTTGTGGGGTCGATGCCGCATGATAGGTAGTCTAACGCCACCTCGATGATGTTCTCGCGCACCTTGTCGGGGTTGTCGGCATTGTCGGTGAGTGCCTGAGCGTCGGCAATCATGATGAATATCTTGTCATACTCGCCCGAGTTTTGCAGCTCCACGCGGCGGCTGAGCGAGCCAACGAAGTGTCCTAAATGTAGCTTACCTGTAGGGCGGTCGCCCGTAAGAATTATCTTTTTCTTCATGTTGTAATGATGTTTTCGGTTACTCTCCATGTGCGCGCATACATTATATACGCACATTAGCCGACAAAATTAACAAAAATTTGGCGAGTTACATAGAAAATAGTAGTATTTATAGATTTTTTTTATAACTTTGCCATTAGTAAATAACTAACCTTATACGATTATGACCATAATTCAACTTGAATACCTTATGGCGGTGGCTAACTGCGGTAGCTTCTCGGTGGCTGCGGAGCACTGCTTTGTGACACAGCCGTCGCTCTCGATGCAGATTAAGGCGTTGGAGGAGGAGCTGGGTGTTGTGCTGCTCGACCGCACGAAGAAGCCTATCATCCCCACGGCTGTGGGTGAGGTTGTCCTGGAGCAGGCGCGCGAGACGCTACGCTCCTACAACCATATTCGCGAGTCGGTGACGGAGATGCGCGGCGAGACGGCGGGAAAGATGCGCCTCGGCGTCATACCCACCATCGCCCCCTACCTACTCCATAAGTTCATACACACCTTCGTCAAGTAGTACCCCAAGGTGGAGCTCGAGATTCACGAGATGGTCACTGCCGACTTCATC
>JAFUPR010000109.1 GCA_017481145.1 Alistipes sp.
GAACCCGAGCCCGAGCCCGAACCTGCACCCGAGCCCGAGCCCGAACCTGCACCCGAGCCTGAGCCAGCACTAGCGCCCGAACCTAAAGTTGGTGGCGGCTTATTTGATATTGAAGATATCCCAGTTAGAACGAAGGTGGGGCGCAAGATGATAGCACTATACAATACGCCCACAGCACCTGTGGAGCAGAGCGTAGCAGCACCCTCGGTCAAGGAGGTGGCCGAGGAGGTTAAGGTTGAGCCCGAGCCAGCGCCCGAGCCCGCCGCACCCGTGCCAAGTGTAGCGCCCGAGCCAGTGCAGGTGGCAGAGCAACCGAAGCGCTTGGCCGACGTGTTGGGTGGTGGCGTGACTGTGCTGGGAGATAAGATGGCGGGAGAGGAGACCCCAACGACGCCCTTTAACCGTATAGACGACATTCGCAAGGCGATAGGTCTCAACGATAAGTTCCTAATGATTCGCGACCTCTTTGGTGGTGATGCCGCAAGGTATGAAGATACGATAGACACACTCAACGAGTTTGACGACTTGGACGAGTGTATGATATACATAGTGGAGAACTTCCGCTGGAATCCCGACTCGGAGGGGGCTAAGCTCCTCGTGTCGCTCATAGAGCGTAAATTAGCATAGCCATGGCAAAGTTATACGTCGTTCCGACACCCATAGGCAACCTCGAGGATATAACCTTGAGGGCGATAAATACCCTTCGCGAGGTGGACTTCATCCTTGCCGAGGACACACGCACAACATCACATCTGCTGCGTCATCTCGGCATAGAGAAGCCTATGCACTCGCACCATAAGTTCAACGAGCATGCTACGGTAGAGCGTGTGGCCGAGGCGATAGAGACTGGGCGCGATGTGGCCTTAGTTTCGGATGCTGGCACACCAGGAATATCTGACCCAGGCTTCTTGCTTGTGCGTAAATGTGTGGAGCGCGACATCGAGGTGGTCACACTCCCTGGTGCTACGGCTCTCATTCCTGCCGTGGTGCAGAGCGGTTTTCCGTGCGATAGGTTCTGCTTTGAGGGCTTCCTCCCGCAGAAGAAGGGGCGCATGAAGCGCCTCACGGAGCTCGCTACAGAGCCTCGCACACTCGTTATCTATGAGTCGCCCTATCGTGTGGTTAAGTGTCTTGAGCAACTCGCCGAGACCTTTGGCGCTGAGCGTCGTGTGGCGGTAGTGAGGGAGATAACCAAGAAGTTTGAGGAGACGGTGCGTGGCACGATAAGTGAGGCTCTTGAGCATTTCCGTAGCCATGAGCCTAAGGGTGAGTTTGTGATTGTGGTGGCTGGCTACGACCCTAAGGCGCGCAGCGACGATAACGACGAAGAAGAAGAGTAGACTATGGCACGATTGAGCGTGGTGATACTTAACTGGAACGGACGCAACCATCTGGAGCGTTATCTGCCGAGCGTCGTGGCACACACCACGGGCGAGGCTGAGGTCATCGTTGCGGATAATGGCTCGACGGATGACTCGTTGGTATGGCTACGCTTGGCCTATCCCGATGTGCGCGTGGTGCGCTTAGACCGTAACTACGGCTTCGCGGGAGGTTATAACCGTGCACTCGAGCAGATAGACTCCGAATACTACCTATTGCTCAACTCCGACGTGGAGGTGACAGCGGGGTGGTGGCAGCCTCTTGTGGCGCTGCTCGACAGCGAGCCCGAGGTGGCGGTTGTTGCCCCCAAGCTACTATCTGATAGCAATCGCGAGGTGTTCGAGTATGCAGGAGCCTCGGGAGGCTTTATCGACTATTTGGGCTATCCCTTCTGTCGTGGCCGCATACTTTCGACGGTGGAGCGCGACGAGGGTCAGTATGACGATTGCCGCGATATATTCTGGGCGTCGGGTGCGGTGATGTGTTGTCGTAGCTCGGTATTCCGCGCTATGGGTGGCTTCGACGAGGATTTCTTCGCCCACATGGAGGAGATAGACCTACAGTGGCGTATGCAGCTCTCGGGGTGGCGCATAATGGTTGAGCCCAAGTCGAGGGTCTACCACCTCGGTGGTGGTACGCTCCCTGCCTCATCGCGTAAGGTATATCTCAACCATCGCAACAACTTAGCGATGTTGTATAAGTGCTCGACGACAACGCAGCGCATCGTCGTAGCCGTGGTGCGACCATTTACCGATATGGCTGAGGCTCTGGGCTTCCTCCTCACGCTCCACCCGCATAAGGCGTGGGCGATACTCAAGGCGTGGGTGTCGTTCATCAACTGGCATGGCATGTTAGCTAAGAAGCGACAGGCCGTCGAGCGACGAAAGAGGGCAGAGGGCATATATCGTTTTTCGATAGTTGTACGTTACCTTTGTGGTATGCGAACATTTAATAAGATGATGTGATGAGACGACTCATAATAATACCTACCTACAACGAGCGAGAGAATATCGTGAGAATGATACGTCGCCTTATGGCTATGGAGCTCGGCTTCGACCTGCTTATTGTCGATGATGGCTCGCCCGATGGCACTGCCGCCCTTGTCAAGGAGGAGCAGGCGACCTTCGGTCATAGACTACACCTCATTGAGCGTAGCGGTAAGCTCGGCCTTGGTACAGCATATATCGCGGGCTTTAGGTTCGCCCTCGAGCATCGTTACGACCGTATCTTCGAGATGGACTGCGACTTCTCGCACAACCCCGACGACCTGCCACGCCTGGATGCTATGCTCGAGGAGCAGGATGTGGCCATAGGCTCGCGCTACTCTAAGGGTGTGAATGTGGTTAACTGGCCCATGGGACGTCTGTTGATGTCCTACTTCGCATCGAAGTATGTGCGCACCATAACACGTATGCCCGTATGTGATGCTACGGCAGGATTTGTAGGTTACCGTCGCGAGGTGCTCGATGCCATAGACTTCGATAGGGTGGAGATGAATGGCTATGGCTTCCAGATAGAGATGAAGTATACGGCTTGGACACTCGGCTTCAACCTCGGCGAGGTATCTATCATCTTCATCGACCGCGAGGTTGGAACATCGAAGATGTCGTCAGGAATATTTGGCGAGGCATTCTTCGGCGTACTAAAGCTCCCCTTCAGAGATATCAAACGAAAAATACATAAATAAAACTATGAGTAGACCCGATGCCGAGAAGGCGACAACCCGACTTTTAGATGTGATGGATAGGCTGCGTAAGGAGTGCCCCTGGGATAGGGAGCAGACCTTCGACACGCTGCGTAACAACACCATCGAGGAGACTTACGAGCTGGCAGATGCCATTACGGACAAGAACATGGATGGCATCAAGGAGGAGCTTGGCGACCTGCTCCTGCATGTTGTCTTTTACTCTAAGCTTGGCGAGGAGGCTGGTGCGTTCAACTATACGGATGTGGCTGATGGTGTATGTGATAAGCTCATATATCGACATCCGCATGTCTATGGCGATATTCACGCCGACACCCCCGAGGTGGTGAAGCAGAACTGGGAGGCGCTTAAGTTACGTAAGAAGAAGCGTAAGAGTGGCACTTTAGGAGGTGTCCCCGTATCACTCCCAGCCATGGTTAAGGCCTTCCGTATAGGCGAGAAGGCGGCAGCTACAGGCTTCGACTGGGAGCATAAGGAGGATGTGTGGGCAAAGGTCAAGGAGGAGCTTATGGAGGTAGATGTAGAGCTCGAGGCCAAGGATAAGGAGCATCTCACCGACGAGATGGGTGATCTCTTCTTCGCCCTAATTAACGCCTGCCGTCTCTATGGCATCGACCCCGAGGGTGCATTGGAGCGCACAAATAAGAAGTTCATCCGCCGTTTTGAGCATATTGAGCGCCGTGCCGAGGAGCGTGGTGTCACACTCCATGATATGACCCTCAAGGAGATGGATGGGTATTGGAACGAGGCAAAAACACTTGAATAACAATAAAAACATAAGATTATGGCTTTAGTAAGAGGTGTTCGTGGCTACGAACCCGAGATAGGTAACGACACATGGTTGGCAGAGAATGCCACCATTATAGGTAATGTGAAGATTGGCGAGAACTGCTCGATATGGTACAACGCCGTGCTCCGTGGTGATGTCAACGCCATAACCATAGGCAACCATACCAACATTCAGGATGGCGTAGTCATCCATACCCTCTATGATGGCTCTAAACACCCCTCACAGACACATATCGGCGACTATGTATCTGTGGGTCATAATGCTGTCATCCACGGCGCTATCATCGAGGACGACTGCCTCATAGGCATGGGCGCTACCATCCTCGATAATGCCGTCGTCGGCACAGGATGTATCGTTGCGGCCAATGCCCTTGTTCTATCAAATCAGAAGCTCGAGCCCAACTCAGTATATGCTGGCGTTCCCGCTAAGAAGGTCAAGGATGTAACTCCCGAGCAGCGCGAGGAGATTATCAAGCGTACGGCAAGAGATTACCGTACATACGCCTCTTGGTATTAATTTGTTGTGATAATGGCGCATCTTCGAAGTTTTGCTTGTCTGAAAAATGCTCATTTACGCTAAGTAAACTCCGCTTTTTCAGCCTGCGACAAAACTCCAAATCTGCACCATTCTGACAACAAATTGGTTCTTTGTTGTGATAAGTGGTCATCTTTGCCCCCCCCTCAATCGCTGTGCTGAATGGGAAATACCTTCAAGTATGTCCCATCCAGCCCAGCATCTTAATCGAGGCCAAATCTAACCCCTTCTGACAACAAATTAGTGCTACCCGCTCTGTTCATTCTGAGCGCAGCGCAGCGTAGTCGAAGAATCTTAGCCTGGACACTCAAATTAAGTTCACAAACCCGCTTGAAATGAAACGATTGAAGATAAACATAGGATTACACCTGATGATTGCCGTGGTGCTCAGCCTCGTAATCAACTTCTCCTATCTTCTGATGCCCATAATCACGGAGCAGGGGATAAATCAGCGTGGTGATGATGACCGTCGTAATGGCGAGCACAGCACAGGTACGCTATATCTTTCGTCCGACCTACATGGTTATATCGTCTGCGACTGCGAGCAGCGCGACAGTGTCTATGTCTCGGCATGGCAGGTACACTCGCTCAAACTTCAAGAGGGTGACCATCTGCACTTCAGCACACGTGAGCCCAAGGGTGATACATATACCGAGTGGCAGAAGCAAGCGGCGCATCCACGCCTGGGCGACATATACGAGCGTAACGGCGAGGAGTTCGACTTCGACGCCATATACGACCGTCCGAGTCGTACCGTGGAGTTCGTCTGGCAGATAGTATATTATGCCCTCGTGTCGTTTCTCATGATTATGATACTCACGTGGATGCCACGTAGCGGCAGTTACACTAATATGGTCTTTGTACGCCGTACTCTTATTGTGGTGGCATTGTCGGCCGTGGGCATATACTTCGCCCCCGTCGTAGATTTCTACAATGGCTTCATACGCATAGTATTCTTTTTCCAGGCTGAGCCACACAACAACGTCTACCTCATAGTGCTGACCAAGTGCCTATTTATGTTGGCTGTGACGATACTCTATGCCCGCATATATCTGCTTATGCGTCAGCAACAGACGATGGCCGTGGAGAACGAAAGGCTTAAAACCGAGAACCTTGAGACGCACTACAACATGCTCGTGGGACAGATCAACCCACACTTCTTCTTCAACTCCCTAAACTCGTTGGCTATGTTAGTGCGCGAGCACGACGATAAGCGTGCGCTCGAGTACATAGACCAGCTGTCGTACACCTTCCGCTATATAATACAGAATGGCCAGAGCAGCACAACAACACTCAAGGAGGAGCTCGCCTTTGCTGAGGCCTATGCCTATCTCTTCAAGATACGCTATGCGGATAAGTTGTTCTTCTCGTTCGACATAGATCCCCAGTATCACGAGTGGACACTGCCAGCGCTATCGCTCCAGCCACTTATAGGTAATGCGGTGAAGCACAATAGTATAACGATGAAGAATCCACTGCGTGTTACGATACGTACTATTGATGGCATGCTCGAAATCGAAAACCCCAAGCATCCGAAACTCGACATCGAGCCATCAACGGGCATAGGCTTAGAGAACCTAAAGAGTCGTTGGCAGATACTCACAGGGCACAGCATAGAGATAGTTGATGAGGCTGAGCGTTTCGTGGTACGCATGCCGTTAGATAACCCCGAGAAAAAGTGATGAGAAAGGTTGTTATTGTTGAGGATGAGACGGCTGCTGCCGTGAATCTTCGCTCGATGTTGCTTAATATCAATCCCGACACGGAGGTTGTAGCCGTGTTGGAGTCGGTCGAGGAGAGCATAGAGTTCTTCTCCAAGAGGGTGGATGCCGATGTGGTATTCATGGATATACACCTTGCCGATGGTGACTCGTTTCGCATATTTAAGAGTGTGGATGTCGACATACCTATTATATTTACCACGGCCTATGACGAATACGCTCTCGAGGCCTTCAAGGTGAATAGCATCGACTATTTACTGAAGCCCTTCAAGGAGGACGACTTACAGCGTGCTCTCGACAAGCTACAGCGCCTGACTGCAGCAGAGCGTAGTGCAGAGCGTGAACGTATAGACAAGATGGTCGAGGAGGATGGCAGTGGTGCGCTTAAGACGCTGCTTGTGCGCTACAAGGATAAGATTATACCAGTGGATATGTCGAGCGTAGCCTTCTTCTATACCTTTGCTGAGCGTGTGACACTCACGACATTAGATGGCGTGACATATCCCGTAGATAAGACGCTCGAGGCTCTCGGCCAGCAGCTCTCGTCGGAGGACTTCTTCCGCGCCAATCGTCAATTTATCGTTGCGCGTCGTGCTGTGAAGGATATAGCCGTATGGTTTGGCAGTCGTCTGGCATTGAACCTCACGCTTGAGACGCCCGAGCGCATCATCATATCTAAGGCTCGAGTGCCCGACTTTAAGCTGTGGCTACAATCTGTTCACCGCGGCTAATGGGCGCTTCGTCCCCGAGTGTGGACGTTTCGGCCGACATTGAGGCGCAAAACATTCTGAGCGTTTGTAACTTTGTATCAGGAAACAGCAGTTATCCCAAAGATGTGGAGAAGCTGTCGTGCAGAGTATAAACCTAATTAAATGTTTTGTGTTATGAAGAAGATGATGATCTTGACCCTTGCATTATCGATGATGATGGTGGGTCGTGCTATGGCGATGAGTGATGCGGAGATGGAGGCACGTCGCCCTGGTAGAGTGAAGATAGATGTAAACATAGGTGGCAGGGAGTATGGCCGCTATGCGGAGGCTCTACATTTAGTGTTATGTCCCGAGTGCCGTGCGCACCTTAAGCACCACTGCGTGGAGTGTGACCACCACAAGCCTTATCCGCCCAAGGCGCCACACAAGGAGTTCCGCGGCGGTAAGGGTCATCCTGCGCCGCACGACGACGGCAGAGGAAGGGATGATGATAGGGATGGTAAGCGTCCCAATGACCGAGGCAAAGGTCACAACAATGGCCGCAGATAAGTGCTCCAAGCTAAGTAAAAAATAGTGGGTGTTGGGCAACTGACACCCCTTTTTGGGCGATTCACCGACCGAAGGGGTGCGATGTGAAATAATTGTATTATTTTAGCGCACACAAAAGATGTATAACGTATAAAAACGAGATAGAAGATGAAGAGGTTGCTCACTATTGTGATGATGCTCTGCTTGGCATTACCAGCCATGGCGCAGTCGGGCAAGATAACGGCAACGATTATTGATGCCGAGACTAAGGAAGGTATCATCGGTGCAATCATGGAGGTAGTATCGGAGAATGGCGCGAAGCGTAAGCACTCGGTGTCAGGAGCTAAGGGCTTCGTGCAGGTTACGGGTCTTTCGGCAGGTAACTACGACGTAAACATTACATTCATAGGCTATACAACACAGAGCCAGAAGGTTAAGGTCAGCGCTACTACGCAGCTCGGAACCATAGAGTTGGCTCCCGAGGCCGTAGCTATCGAGGCTGTAGTCAAGGAGGTACAGGCGTTGCGTACGTCGCAGAATGGCGATACGGTAGCATATAATGCAGCAGCCTTTAAGGTTGCCTCGGATGCTGATGTGGAGGGTCTTCTCAAGAAGATGCCAGGCATCACTATCTCTAATGGTACGGTTGAGGCGCAAGGTGAGCAGGTAAAAAAGATCTTCGTCGATGGCAAGGAGTTCTTCGGCGAGGATGTATCTACGGCGCTAAACTCGCTACCAGCACAGGCCGTCGACCGTGTGGAGGTATTCAATAAGCTCTCGGATAATGCCGAGTTTTCGGGTATGGATGATGGCGAGGGATATAAGGCTATCAACATTGTCACACGCGAGAATATGCGTCAGGGCATCTTTGGTAAGCTATATGGAGGCTATGGCTACCAACCCGATACGGATGGTGGTGCTCCCGACCTCGCGTTCCAGAATACGGGTGTTTACAGCCCCGAGATTGGTAGTGTGACATCAAACCATAAGTATAACATTGGCGGTAATGTGAACCTCTTCCATGGCTCAAGTCGTGTGTCGGTTATTGGTCTACTGAATAACGTGAACCAGCAGAACTTCTCGTTTGAGGATATCCTCGGCGTTACGGGCGGTAGTGGTGGTGGCCCTGGCCGTGGTCGTGGTGTGGGTCAGTATATGGTGCGTCCGCAGAGTGGCGTGGCAAATGTCGGCTCTATAGGTGTGCAGTACTCGGATGCATGGGGCGAGGACGACAAGGTCAAACTTAATGGCTCATACTTCTATAACGATACTAATACGAAGAATCGCAGTGTCTTGGAGAAGTGGTACGAGAGTCCATCACCCGATGATGAACTTATCCAGGAGGGTGAGTCTGAGACGCATAACTTCAACCACCGTCTCAACCTGCGCCTGGACTGGTCGATAAATAAGAATATGTCGCTTATGTCGCGCACGAACTTCAGCTTCCAGGGCAACGACCCCTACAGCCAGCAGTATGGAGAGCTCTCGGGCGAGACTGCCAGCGACAAGGGACTCCCATACGACGTGCTTTACAATGGCTCGGAGGGCTCGTCGCGTGCGCTACGCTTCAATGAGTTCTTGCAGTATCGCGTGAAGCTCGGCAAGGCAGGACGAACGATTACGGTAGATGGCCGTTACTCGATACGTAATACCCCAAAGTCGTGGACTAACAGCTTCTCGACGCTCTCTACACAGGAGGTTGAAGGTATGTATTATCCCACACTTCGCTATGTGTCGTCGTTGGCACCCGAGACCGAGAACGACATAAACGCCAATTTCACCTACACGGAGCCCGTGGCTAAGAATGCGCAGGTGAGCATGCAGTATCGTTTCGACTATGAGAATCAGGAACTCGAAAAGAAGGCATATATCACGGGCGAGGACTATAATACGTCGGGACTTATGCCCGACAGGTCGCTCTCGTCGCTCACCGACAGCCGTAGCATGGAGCACCGCGTGGGCCCAGGCTTCCGTTACTCTAAGGATCGTAACACGTTCATCGCTAATGTCTACTATCAGCACTCTACGCTCGATGGACTGGTTAAGGGCGAGCATATCAAGCGCGGCTTCGACCATGTGACATACTTCGTCATGGGTAATGTGGCTTTCAACCCCGAGAATACCATCCGCGTATTTATCAACTCTTACACCAACAACCCCGATGTGCGTAACTTGCAGGATATATACGATGTGTCGAACGTGCAGTATATATCGAAGGGTAACCCGATGCTTAAGTCGGCATATAACCACCGCATAAACTTCCACTACGTACGCTCGAACATAGAGAAGGGTCGCACCTTTATGTGGATGTTCTCTACGCAGCTCACGCAGGATTATGTCGGTCAGAGTATCACCTATAACCCCGCGACTATCACCATCGATGGCCAGGAGTATAATCCGTTGCAGTACTCTACGTACGAGAATATGAATGGCTATGCTAATCTGCGTACACACATAAGCTACGGCTTCCCCATTGCACCTATAAAGTGTAACCTAAACATTATGGCGGGTGTTAACTGGTCGCGTACGCCTTCGAAGATTGATGGCGAGACGAACATCACGAGCAATATGGGTTACGATGCTATGTTGTCGCTCGGAAGTAACATCTCGGAGAATATCGACTTTACCATCCAGTGGAATGGCGCCTATAACGATGCTAAGCAGACGCTCTCACGAAGTGGCTTGAAGAATCAGTATTTCAACCACACTGCCTCGGGTACGTTGAAGTGGGTATTCTGGAAGGGCTTTACGCTGACGGCTGCGGTGAACTATAATCAGTATATAGGCTTCACGGATAACTATAACGAGGACTACCTCCTCTGCAATATCTACCTCGGTAAGAAACTCTTCAAGAATCAGCAGGGCGAGGTGCTTGTGGGTGTCAACGACCTCCTCAATGAGAATACAGCCTTTGTGCGTACCGTAGGTAGTGGTTATACACAGAATGCATGGAATAGCACCATAGGTCGCTACTTCACGGTGCAGTTCAACTACAACTTGCGCTTCTTCGGTAAGAATGCCTCGAAGGATATGTCTCAGTATGCTGGTATGGATGTTAAGCCTGGCGCTCCCGCCTTTGGCCGTCCACCCATGCCACCGAGATAGTGAAGGTGTATTTGAGAAGAGGTAACGCGGTAGGCAATCGGGAAGTACATCGCCGTGGGTAATTGGATGGTGTGACGTGCTGATTTGCATATTACCACCAGTGAGGAGCGGTAGGCAATCGGGAAGTACATCGCCGTTAAGGTTAGCGCTATGTATAACGTAGAATAAAAACTCGCTTTCAAAATGTGTTAGAGCCTTTTTGAAGTAGTGTATTTTTTTAGTGGGAGCCATCCTCGGCGTATGCTGAGGGTGGCTTTTTGTGTGATATGTAGTGCTATAGCGCTTAATTTTAGCGTTGGGACATTGATTTTTGCGAATAAATTTGTATCTTTGCGCGTTATATATATTGTTGAAATGTAGACGAAGAAAAATAGAGCAATATTATGGATATTTTATCAAAAGTAATCAAGCTATTCTTTGGCTCTAAGGCCGACAAGGATCGTAAGGAGATTATCCCTTATGTTGAGAAGATTAAGGCGGTATATCCCACAATCTCGAAGCTCACGAACGATGAGTTGCGTGCTCGCTCTGCAGCGTTGAGCAAGGCTATCGCCGACTATATTGCTGCCGACGAGCAGAGCATAGTGAAGAATAAGGAGTTGTTGGAACGCCCCGATACTTCGCTGAAGGATAAGGAGCGTATATCTAAGGAGATTGACGACACGACCAAGCGTATAGACGAGAAGATTGAGGAGAAGCTCGAGGAGATACTCCCTGAGGCCTTCGCCATAATGAAGGATACGGCGCGCCGTTTTGCCGAGAATGACGAGGTGGTTGTTACGGCTAACGACTTTGACCGCGACCTTGCAACCGAGCGTCAGGACTTGGTGCGCATCGAGGATGACAAGGCGATATATAGCAGCGAGTGGACTGCTGGCGGTAATGTCATCAAGTGGGATATGGTACACTACGACGTGCAGCTCTTCGGTGGCGTCGTGTTGCATAAGGGACGTATTGCCGAGATGGCCACGGGTGAGGGTAAGACCCTTGTAGCTACACTCCCCGTATTCCTCAATGCCCTTGCGCATAAGGGTGTGCATGTTGTCACGGTGAACGACTACCTCGCACGTCGTGATGCCGAGTGGATGGGCCCGATGTATCAGTTCCACGGCCTCTCGGTAGCTTGTATCGATAACACACGTCCCAATTCGGCGGAGCGTCGCAAGGCGTATAATGCCGATATTACCTTTGGTACGAATAACGAGTTTGGCTTCGACTACCTACGTGACAATATGGCGGGTGCTCCTAAGGACTTAGTGCAGCGTAAGCACCACTATGCTATCGTCGACGAGGTCGACTCGGTGTTGATTGACGATGCACGTACGCCCCTTATCATCTCAGGCCCCGTGCCTAAGGGTGGCGATCAGCTCTTCGCTGAGTTCCAGCCCTCGGCGAAGTATATCTACGACCTGCAGAGCAAGATGTCGTCGGCCGATGTGGCTGAGGCTAAGCGCCTCTACAATGAGGGTAATCACGACGAGGCGGGCAAGTTGTTGCTGCGAGCACATAAGGCTATGCCTAAGTATAAGGCTTTGATTAAGTTCCTCTCGGAGCCAGGCGTCAAGGTGTTGCTACAGAAGACGGAGAACTTCTACATGCAGGATAACGAGAAGCGCATGCACGAGATTACGGATGACAACTTCGTTGTTCACGACGAGAAGATGAACTCGTTGATACTCACCGATAAGGGTCACGAGGTGGCATCTAAGCGTTTCAACGAGGATGGCTTCTTCGTCTTGCCCGACATTGGTGCTTGCATTGCTGAGCTTGAGGGTAACA
Source organism: Alistipes sp. (assembly GCA_017481145.1). Taxonomy (GTDB): domain Bacteria; phylum Bacteroidota; class Bacteroidia; order Bacteroidales; family Rikenellaceae; genus Alistipes. The sequence goes on from JAFUPR010000109.1 coordinate 12,253, forward strand.
AGGAGCTTACAACTGAGGAGCGTGCTCAGAAGAAGGATGAGCTTCTGAGCGACTATGCCGTGAAGGCCGAGCGTGTGCATACGATGAACCAGCTTTTGAAGGCATACTTCATGTTCGAGAAGGAGGTGGAGTATGTGCTTATCGATAATAAGGTTAAGATTGTCGACGAGCAGACAGGTCGTATCATGGAGGGTCGTCGCTACTCGGATGGTCTGCATCAGGCTATCGAGGCTAAGGAGAATGTGAAGGTTGAGGATGCTACGCAGACATTTGCAACCATCACCCTTCAGAACTACTTCCGTATGTACCACAAGCTTGCAGGTATGACGGGTACGGCCGAGACCGAGTCGTCGGAGTTCTGGAGCATATACAAGCTCGACGTCGTTGTTATCCCCACAAACCGTAAGGTTATACGCGATGACCGCGAGGACTTGGTATATAAGACCGAGCGCGAGAAGTATAATGCCGTGATTGCGGAGATCGAGAAGCTCGTGTCGGAGGGACGTCCCGTCTTGGTGGGTACTACCTCTGTCGAGATATC
>JAFUPR010000110.1 GCA_017481145.1 Alistipes sp.
ACCTAATTTTACGCTTTTTTGCCATAAAAATAGAGATTAGTAGAAACCGATTTCTACTAATCTCTAAAATATCGCTGTAATTTGCAAATATATAAGCACTTATCTTTTTACCAAAGCGCCGCTTTTTGCATCATTACCATTATTGTTGAGAACCTCTATTCTGTAGAGGATTGTGTAGAGTGGTATTGCGATAAGCTCTACGATGCTGCTGAAGATGGTGACAAGGAGGAGTTCACATCATTGACAGAGGATTTCCTTAGTTGGAGAGCATTGCTTGAGAAGTCAGAGAAGATATTAGCGGATGAGACTTTAATCGAATGGTACGATGATAACAGCGTTAAGGCTGAGGTTATCGGAGATTTTGGTAATGAGTTAGACCTATAATGGTCGTATTACTAAATAATTAGGGCGATGAAAAAAATCATCGCCCTAATTATTTAGGTTAGCTGATTACTTTGCCTCCCATTCGCAGTAGACGCAGCGCACTATATCCTCCGAGCGCTCGAAGCGTGGACGCACTGGCTCGAGGTTAGAGATGCAGAGTGGGTTGGGACACTTGCATGCCATAGCCTCGCCTCCATGGTCGAAGGTACGCGCGGGGTCATTCTGCCACTCTAATAGTTTTAGTATTAGTGCCATGCGCACAAACTTGCCATTCTCCACCTGACGGAAGTAGGCTGCACGTGGGTCGTTATCTACATCTATCGCTATCTCGTTAACACGTGGTAGCGGGTGTAGCACGGCCATCTTCTCCTTGGCACCACGCATCTTCTCGGCATCCAACACGAAACAATCCTTCACGCGCTCGTACTCGTCGAGGTCTGTGAAGCGCTCCTGCTGTACGCGCGTCATGTAGAGTATATCAACCTCGCCAATAACGCTCTCAATATCGGTTGCCTCGCGATACTCCACACCATAGCGCTCGCATACGTCGCGTTTGATGTAGTCGGGTAGGGCGAGCTCGGGAGGCGAGATAAGCACAAACTTAGTATTCTCGTAGCGTGTCATCGCTTTTATGAGCGAGTGTACCGTACGGCCATACTTGAGGTCGCCAACGAGACCTATCGTTAGGTTGTTGAGCGTGCCCAATTCGCGCTTGATGGTGAGCAGGTCGGTCATCGTCTGCGTAGGGTGGCTGTGTGAGCCATCGCCAGCATTGATGATGGGTGTGCGTGACACCTCCGTGGCAGCTAGTGGCGCACCCTCGACCTTATGACGCATGGCGATGATGTCGGCAAAGCAGTTGATGACCCTCACCGTATCCTGCACGGTCTCACCCTTAGATACCGACGAACTCTTAGCGTCGGCGAAGCCTATGACATTACCACCAAGCTCCATCATCGCCGACGTGAAGCTTAGGCGTGTACGTGTGCTTGGCTCGTAAAATAGCGTGGCGAGCTTCTTACCGCGGCACACCTCGCTGTACCTCGCGCGGTTAGCGATGATATCCTCGGCTAAGGCTACTATCTCCGCAATCTCGCCTACGGAGAGGTCTGTAGGGTCAATCAGATGCTTCATAATTAGGGTGTTTTAGTTACTTAATCCACGACTCATCAGAGGGGTTGTTCCTGAACTTAAGGATGCGCTCCTTATCCTCGGCCTTGATATATCCCTCCTCGGCAGCCACCTCTACCAATGCGTCGAGGTTCGACAGCGAGTAGTTCTTAGCCTCGGCAGCAGCCAAGCGGTCTAAGCCCTTCTGCATGCCGTAGGTGAAGATGCTCACGATGCCCAATACGTCGGCGCCTGCATTGCGCAGTGCCTCGACAACCTCGATGCAGCTACCTCCTGTTGAGATGAGGTCCTCTACTACGACCACTTTTTGTCCCTTCTCCAGCTTACCCTCAATCTGGTTGCCGCGGCCATGGTCCTTCGAGCCTGAGCGTACGTAGCCCATGGGAAGGTTAAGGATTGTTGCGGTGATGGCAGCATGGGCGATGCCTGCTGTAGAAGTACCCATCAGCACCTCTACTTCGGGATAGTACTTGCGTATAAGCTCAGCAAGACCCTCCTCCACGTGGTTGCGTACCTCGGGAGCTGTGAGTGTCAGGCGGTTGTCGCAATATATAGGGCTCTTGATGCCACTTGCCCAAGTGAAGGGCTGCTCGGGACGGAGAAATACCGCACCGATAGATAGTAGGTCTTTTGCAATCTTCTTTTCCATAGTTATCATATTTTTGTTTTGTTCCTTACTCAGCAAATTCGCGCATGCAACGCTCGTAGGCAGCAACAGGGTCGTCAGCAGCCGTAATGGGGCGGCCTACGACGATAAAGTCCGAACCGATCTCCTTGGCACGCTCAGGTGTTGTTACACGCACCTGGTCGCCCACGTCGCCATCGGCAAAACGCACACCTGGCGTTACGGTCATAAACTCCTTGCCACAAGCATCCTTAACCATTGCAGCCTCTAAGGGTGAGCATACCACGCCATCCAAGCCTGCGAGCTTAGCATTCTCGGCATACTTGACGATGGTGTCATTGATAGATGCGCCGATAAGCAACTCCTTCTGCATGCGCTCCTCCGACGTTGATGTTAGCTGTGTTACGGCGATAAGTAGGGGGCGTGTGCCATCCTCGCGTGTGAGACCCTCGATGGCCGCACGCATCATATCTACCGTTCCAGCAGCATGTACGTTTGTCATGTCGACGTCGAGGTTGCGGAGTACCGACATAGCCTTCTTCACGGTGTTAGGAATATCGTGTAGCTTGAGGTCGAGGAAGATACGGTGGCCACGAGCCTTGATTGTACGTACAATCTCGGGGCCTTCAGCATAGAATAGCTCCATGCCAATCTTCACAAAGGGCTTACGGCCAGTGAACTTATCCAAAAAGTTAAGTGTCTGCTCCTTGCTGCTAAAATCGCAAGCAATAATTACATCACGCTTACTCATAATATATTCAGTTTTAGGTTGTTAATTTTTACTTTACAATGCCAATGATGTCGCTGAGACGCTCAATGCCCAATCGCTCCATCTCCTTGGGTAGTGCCTCGACAATCTCCTTTGCGGCGTATGGGTTTTTGAGGTTGGCGGCACCAACCTGCACGGCTGTAGCACCAGCCATCATCATCTCTATAACGTCCGATGCCGAGCTTACGCCACCGCAGCCCATAACTGGGATATTGCATGCGTTTGCTACCTGATAGACCATGCGCACAGCAACGGGGAAGATAGCATCACCCGAGAAACCGCCCATCTTGTTGGCAATAACGGGGCGGCGGCGCATAGTGTCGATACGCATGCCCAGTAGCGTATTAATCAGGCAGATGCCGTCGGCACCAGCCTCCTCGCACGCCTTGGCGATAGCCACAATATCGGTGACGTTGGGGCTGAGCTTGATATATACGGGCTTCGTAGTCACGGCCTTGACCCTGCGTGTCACCTCGGCAGCAGCCTCGGGTTGTGTGCCGAAGCTCATGCCTCCATTATGTACGTTGGGGCACGAGACGTTAACCTCGATAATCTCGACCTGAGCCTCTTTATCTATCTTAGCGCAGCACTCCTCGTACTCATCGAGCGAGAAGCCGCTGATATTGGCAACGATAGGGTTGTGGAATATCTCGCGCAGTGCGGGTAGCTCCTCGGCGATAACCTTATCGATGCCTGGGTTTTGCAGACCTACTGAGTTGATAAGTCCAGCTGTACACTCGGCAATGCGCGGTGTCGGGTTGCCGAAGCGTGCATCGCGTGTTGTGCCCTTAATAGATATAGCACCGAGGCAGTCGAGGTCGTAAAACTCCGAGAACTCGCGACCAAAGCCAAAGGTGCCCGACGCGGGGATGATGGGGTTGTGGAGCTTCACACCTGAAAGCTCAACCGATGTGTCGTAGTTCTTTACCATATTATCTCTTCGCGTTTAAGTACGGGACCCTCCTTGCATATACGTTTGTAGCCATGCTTTGTCTTGCACGTACAGCCCATGCATCCGCCAAAGCCGCAGCCCATGCGCTCCTCGAAACTGAACTCACCATCTACCGACGTAGCCTCGTAGAGCGCCTTAAACATGGGCAGAGGGCCACAGGTATAGAGATAGTCGAACTCGATGCCCGCCTCGCGGATGGCGTCAGTCACAAAGCCCTTGGTGCCCATCGAACCGTCGGCCGTAGAGCAGTAGACCTCTACGCCTAAGGCCTTAAACTCTTCGGTGTAGAATACCTCACTTGCGGTGTTGAAGCCCATGACTATCGTGGGGCGCTTACCCTCTTTTAGAAGTCGCTTACATAGGTTGTACATTGGTGGCACGCCTACACCACCACCTACCAGCAGTGGGTGCTTAGCGTCATTGTCCGTAGAGAAACCATTACCCAAGCCTGTGAGTATATCCAACTTAGTACCTACAGCCATATTGCGCATCTGCTCGGTGCCACGACCCACCACCTTATATATAATGGTGATGGTCGTAGCATCGTAGTCGGCAACGGATATAGGTCGGCGTAGGAACTTACCCTCAAGCTCAATGTTGATAAACTGTCCCGAACGCGTGATATACTGCGTATCGCCCTCAAGTACCATGCGGTAGACCGTCGTGGTGAGCGGCTCGTTGCTTAGAACGGTGTATATTCCCTTCTTATACATTATTCAGCATCAATGGTCGATACACCCAGCGTAATCTCCTCCAAGACGTCGAGCAATACGCTCACAGTCTCCAGTGCGGTGAAGATTGTCACGTTGTTCTCCACGGCGCAACGACGAATGTCGTAGCCATCGAGACGTGCGCTATGCTGGTTGATATCGATGGTATTAATAACATAGTTTACGTGTCCCTTGCGTATCGACTCGAATATCTCTGTCGAGCCTTCGCTGAGCTTCTTGAGCATACGTGTGCGTATGCCGTGCTCGCGTAGATACTTAGCCGTGCCACCTGTGGCCTCAATGTTAAAGCCGAGCTCATAGAAACGGCGGATGAGAGGCAGAGCACGTGGTTTGTCGGCATCAGCGATAGATACGAAGATAGTGCCGTAGTTGGCAATTGTCATGCCCGACGACTGCAGCGACTTATACAGTGCGCGACGCAGCGATGTGTCGTAGCCGATAGCCTCGCCCGTAGACTTCATCTCGGGTGAGAGGTATGAGTCGACACCGCGAATCTTAGCGAACGAGAATGCAGGAGTCTTAACATACCAGCGCTTCTTCTCTGCGGGGACAACCTCCGTCACGCCCTGCTCCTTGAGCGACTTGCCGAGCATCACGTTTGTAGCGATCTTAGGCATGGGCATGCCCGTAGCCTTCGAGAGGAAGGGCACGGTGCGTGATGAGCGAGGGTTAACCTCGATGACGTAGACCATATCGCGGTCGTCGGCGATAAACTGGATGTTGTAGAGACCGACGATGCCAATCTCCTTACCGAGGCGTATAGTGTAGTCAATGATTGTGTCCTTGACCTTCTGGCTTACGCTGAAGGTGGGGTAGACGCTGATAGAGTCGCCCGAGTGTATACCTGTACGCTCAACGTGCTCCATGATACCTGGGATGAATACGTCGGTGCCGTCGCAGATGGCGTCAACCTCGAGCTCCTTACCCATGATATACTTGTCGACCAAGACTGGCTGCTCCTCGTTGAGATCAACGGCCGTCTTGAGGTAGTGGCGCAGAGCATCCTCGTTAGATACTATCTGCATGGCACGACCACCCAATACGTAGCTCGGACGTACCAGCACGGGGTAGCCAATGCGCTCTGCAGCAGCCACGCCACGCTCAATGTCGGTGATGGCCTCAGCATCGGGCTGAGGTATGCCCACGCGACGCATGATAGCCTCAAAGCACTTTCTATCCTCGGCATTTTTGATAGCCTCTATGCCTGTACCGATAATATTGACGCCAAGGTCGGCTAAGGGCTTAGCAAGGTTGATGGCCGTCTGACCACCGAGAGATACAACGACACCCGTAGGCTTCTCCAACTCGATGACGTTCATAACATCCTCAACCGTAAGCGGCTCGAAATAGAGCTTATCGCTCGTAGTATAGTCCGTAGATACGGTCTCAGGGTTATTGTTGATGATGATTGCCTCGTAGCCCGCCTCGCGGATAGCCCAGATAGCGTGTACTGTCGAGTAGTCGAACTCTACACCCTGGCCAATACGTATTGGGCCTGAGCCGAGAACGACAATCTTCTTGTTTGTCGATACGATAGACTCGTTCTCCTGTTCGTATGTAGAGTATAGGTAGGGAACCTTCGACTCGAACTCTGCAGCGCAGGTGTCAATCATCTTATATACAGGGAAGATGTTGTTAGCCTTACGGAAGAGGAATATCTCGCTTTCGGTCATATCCCAGAGCTTGGCGATATACTTATCGCTGAAGCCCATGCGCTTAGCATCGTAGAGCACCTCAACATTACGAACACCCTCCTTAACTACGCGCTCCATCTCGACGATATTCTTGAGCTTCTCTAAGAAGAAGAGGTCTATCTTAGTGTTGTCGTAGACGTGTAGTAGGTCTACACCACGGCGTATAAGCTCTGCGATGGCATAGATGCGGTCGTCTGTACCCTTGCGGATATATGCGAGGATGCCCTCCACACTCATGGTGTCGAACTTCTTGTGATAGACGTGGCATACGCCAGTCTCCAACGAGCGTACAGCCTTCAACAGACCCTCCTCGAAGGTGCGACCTGCCGACATAACCTCACCTGTAGCCTTCATCTGAGTGCCGAGCTCGTTAGATGCGTCGCTGAACTTATCGAACGGGAAGCGTGCTACCTTCGTTACGATATAGTCCAACGTAGGCTCGAAGCTCGCAGGGGTGTTGGCTATGCGAATCTCATCGAGCGTCATGCCCACAGCCACCTTTGCTGTAACACGAGCAATGGGGTAGCCACTGGCCTTAGATGCGAGTGCTGAGGAGCGGCTCACACGGGGGTTAACCTCGATAATGTAGTATTTGAATGACAGAGGGTCGAGTGCGAACTGCACATTGCAACCACCCTCAATCTTAAGGGCGCGGATAAGCTTCAAGGCACTTGAACGCAACATCTGATACTCCTTGTTTGCGAGCGTCTGGCTGGGTGCCACCACGATAGAGTCGCCCGTGTGGATGCCTACGGGGTCAACATTCTCCATTGAGCAGATGGCTATGGCCGTATCGTTCTTGTCGCGCATTACCTCGAACTCTATCTCCTTGTATCCCTTGATGCTCTTCTCTACGAGCACCTGATGTATGGGTGAGAGAGCAAGGGCGTTACGCATAACATCACGAAGCTCCTCCTCGTTGTCGGCAAAACCGCCACCCGTACCTCCAAGAGTGAAGGCGGGGCGGAGAACTACGGGGTATCCAATCTCCTCGGCAGCCTTGACACCCTCCTCGATAGAGTTGGTGATGCGCGAGGGGATAACAGGCTCGCCGATACGCAAGCATAGCTCCTTGAAGAGCTCTCTATCCTCAGCCTCCTCGATAGAGGTGAACGACGTTCCGAGAATCTCTACGCCGCACTCCTCAAGGATGCCCTTCTTGGCCAACTGCACGGCGAGGTTAAGACCTGTCTGACCACCAAGACCTGGGACGATGGCGTCGGGGCGCTCGTAGCGTATGATCTTTGCCACATACTCCAACGTCAGAGGCTCCATATATACCTTATCGGCAATATGTGTGTCGGTCATGATCGTCGCAGGGTTAGAATTCACGAGGATGACCTGATAACCCTCCTCCTTAAGTGCAAGGCAGGCCTGCGTACCTGCATAGTCGAACTCGGCAGCCTGTCCAATGACGATAGGGCCTGAGCCGATGACCATTACTTTCTTGATATCTGTTCTCTTAGGCATTTTTCTGCTCCTCCATCAGTTTAATGAATTTATCGAAAAGATATGTGCTGCTTGCCTCGGGCGTGCAGTCGGGCTGATACTGTACCGAGAAGATCTTATCCTCGATAACCTCAACGCCAGCGATTGTATCGTCGAGGAGGTTACGGTGAGTAACATTCAGTGGTGTGCCCTTGAGTGACGCCTCGTCGATAACGTAGCCGTGGTTCTGAGTGACAATCTCGAGCTTGCCGTTGTCGAGATATTTTACGGGGTGGTTAGAGCCGCGGTGGCCGAACTTCATCTTAGCAATATTAGCGCCGTAGCTCATAGCAATAAGCTGGTGGCCAAGACCAACACCGAAGATGGGTAACTTGCCACGTAGCTGCTTGATAATATCGCTAACGACGGTGGCATCCGTGGGATTACCTGGGCCGTTAGATACAAAGATGCCGTCAGGGTTGAAGGCCATAATCTCCTCGGCTGTCGAGTTGTAGGGCACGATTGTTACGTTGCAACCCTTGGCGTTAAGTTGGCGTATGAAGCTGTACTTTATACCGCAGTCGACGGCTACAACATCCCACTTGTGGTTGGGCGTGCGCGAGAACCAGCGTTTCTTGCAACTCACGCGCTCAAGGAGATTGTGCTTGGGCTCGGCAGTGCGGATAAGTGCCATGGCCTCCTCGTGAGTCATGTCGTAGTCGACAATGGCAGCGCGCTGTGTGCCCTCGTTGCGTATGATGCGCGTGATCATTCGTGTGTCGACACCGCTTATTGCAGGGATGTCGAGCTCCTCGAATGTCTCGTTCATGCTCTTGGTGTAGCGGAAGTTGCTCGGCGCGTCGCAACACTCACGTACAACCATGCCGCCCATTGATGGAAATTTACTCTCGTAATCCTCGTCCATAAATCCGTAGTTACCCATGAGTGGGTAGGTCATCACGACGATCTGATCGGTGTACGTCGGGTCGGAAATGATCTCCTGATATCCTACCATTGAGGTGTTGAATACCAACTCGCATACGGCATTGCGCGACGAGACAAAGCCATAGCCAGGAAACTCCTTACCGTTCTCGAGTACAAGTTTCTTTGTAAAAGGTCTCATTTAATTACTGTTATTTATGTTTTGATTATCTCTCGTAAACAATATCTCCGCGGTGCATGGTCATCGCTACCTCGCCCTCGAGCGTGCGACCTACGAACATCGACACCTTACCCATAGAGTAGAACTTGTCGCTATCCACAACCCAACGCTTCTGAGTGTCAAGGAGCACAATATCGGCTCTGTCGCCTATGCCCAAGCCTCCCGCAATACGGAAAACACGGCGAGGGTTGATGCTCATGAGCTCTACAAGACGATCAAGCGTTATCACACCTTGCTTAACTAAGTGCGTGTTCATCGCGGCAAAGGCTGTCTCCAATCCTACGATACCCATGGCGCTATCTTTCAGCCCCTTCGACTTCTCCTCGATGCTGTGTGGTGCATGGTCGGTGGCAATCATATCTATCGTGCCATCCTTGATACCCTCGATAAGCGCAGCTCTATCCTCTGCTGAGCGTAGCGGTGGGTTCATCTTCCAGCGGGCATCCTCCTCCAGGTCCATGTCGGTGTAGATGAGGTAGTGAGGCCCTGTCTCGCATGTCACCTTCACGCCACGAGCCTTAGCTTGACGTACCAACTCTACTGTCTCTTGGATCGATATGTGGCATATATGGTAGCGACAGCCTGTGCGCTCGGCAATCTCTATGTCGCGCTTCACCTGCTCCCACTCACTCTCCGAGCATATTCCCTTGTGCCCATTCTTCGCAGCATACTCACCATCGTGGATATATCCACCCCTAAGCAACTCCTCCACCTCGCAGTGGGCAGCAATTAGGGCGTCGTGCTTGACAGCCTCCGTCATTGCACGCTCCATCATGCCGTCACGCTGTACGCCGCTACCGTCGTCAGAGAAGGCACAAACCCTATCTTTCAATGAGGCAATATCTACAAGCTCCTCGCCCTTGCGACCTATCGTTATGGCGGCGTAGGGTAGTACCTCAATCTTAGCGTCGCTGTCGATGATATCCTGCTGTACCTTGAGGTTTGCAATAGTGTCGGGTACGGGGTTGAGGTTGGGCATAGAGCATACCGTCGTGTAGCCTCCGTGTGCTGCTGCCATCGTGCCCGTGGCTATGCGCTCCTTGTAGCCATATCCTGGCTCGCGGAGGTGTACGTGTACATCGACAAACGAGGGCGCAATAGATAATCCTGTAGCGTCGATAACCCTATCGTTTGCCGTAGGCTCGATGTTGCTGCTGCGCTCAACAATCCGACCCTCAGCAATCGCAATATCCTCTCTTCCAGCACCTATGATGGTGCCACTCTTGATTATTATTCTGTCGTAACCCATATATCAAAAAACAGGCGGCCCAAAGAGCCGCCAATATCAATTAAAAACAATGATTCCCAAAGTATTAAAACGTCGACAATTACCCGATGACTGCTTGCATCGCAGTCTGCTTGTTGGCTGGTTATTTGTCGCTCGCTTCATATATATACTAAATTTGCGCAAAGGTAAGCATTTTTTATAAACCTCGCAATATTTGAGAGTGGATATTTTACTCTTTTTTTAAGAATATTGCATCCATTAGTATTGACTCTCCTCTATGACGCCAGTCCAGTTGCAGGTGATGTTGTTGCCGTTGCCGTTGCGTCCCTGCGTCACAGTTGTCACTAAACAGGGGATGACTAAAAACTTAGCCATCCCCTGTTCCTTGAGAGGTTTGCGCAATCTCTAACGACCGCTCTCAGCGATCTTATGTGTAATCATATTATTAAGGTTGTCGGCCTTAAGCAGCTCCTCTAGTGTTATGTGCATACGGTAGCGCCAGTAGTGGCGTGAGTTTGCAGGCACATTGATACGCTCATCGTGGGGATTCTCTCTACGCAGTGCGCCATCCATAGCCATCCAGTCCTGCAACGGTAGAACGGTGAGCATAGCGGGCGACTTAAGGTGCATAGCGATAACCTGCTCGCAAATCCAAGGCTCGCAGAAGTAGGGAGCCTCGCCCCAAGCGCCAAGGACTTGGTTATAGAAGCGCTGCGTAACACCTCTATCCTCCTCCCACCAAGCACGCAAGGGGTTCATGTCATGGGTGCCCGTAGTGCATATCGAGAGGTATGGGTAGTCGTAGGTCGAGCCGAACTCCACCTTCGGATCCTTAGGCATACGCTGTATCTCGAGCGATAAGATCTGCTCGCCCGACATAACCGAAGGTACGCAGTCGGGAATCATACCGAGGTCCTCGCCACACACAAGCATACCAGTAGCCTCCGTGAGAGGGGGTAGTTTCTTGAGTGCCTCCCACTTCCAGAAGTCGTTATGACGGCGGTAGAAGAAGTCGTTATAGAGGCGGTTGTATGCCTCCTTCTGGTCGTCGGCAAGCCAGCGGTAACAGTCGGTAGAGAATGCCGAGATACGGGGGTGGAACTTACCCTTCTCAATCTTATCCTCCACAAAGAGCACATTATCCGTCTCAGCGACATTACCCACATGCCAGCCCTCGAAGCGGAAGCCATACGACGCGATCTCGTCGTAGCTATATGGCAGTGCGGGGTTGAAGCGCCCAAGCAGTGCATTCACAGCATCCAACGGAATCTCCCAGATGCGGAAGAAACCGAGGATATGGTCGATACGGTATGCATCGAAGTACTCGGCCATCTTCACGAAGCGAGCCTTCCACCAAGCATAGCCATCCTCAGCCATCTTAGCCCAATTATATGTCGGGAAGCCCCAGTTCTGACCCATAACCGAGAAGTCATCGGGTGGAGCACCCGCCGACGAGTCCATATTGAAGAGCTCGGGATATACCCACGCATCGACGCTGGTACGCGAGATACCAATAGGTATATCACCCTTCAAGACCACGCCCTTAGAGTGTGCATAATCGCGCACCTCACGGAGCTGCTTAGAGAGGTGATACTGCACGAAGTAGTGGAACGACACCTCCTCGGCGTTCTCCTTCTCATATTTTGCAGCCTTAGCCTTCGTGTACTTAGCCATAGCTCCCCATGTCGAGAAGTCGGGCGTGCCCGTCTTATCGCGCAATGCCGAGAATACGGCATAGGGGCGCAACCACTCCTCGTTAGAGGCCATGAAGGCCTTAAACTCCTTAGATGCAAGGGTCTTCTTACCCTCAGCCTCGAATACCAAGCGTAGGTACTCGGCCTTGGCATTATTCACGCGCTCATAGTCGACCATGGGCAGCGTGTTAAGCTCCTTGCCAAGAGCCTCGAAGCGCTTCTGCTCCTCCTTATCCTTCAACTTACCCACGGCGGGGAGGTGGAGGAACTGAGGGTGTAGAGCGAAGGTAGAGTTAGCATTATAGGGGTATGAATCCTGCCATGTACCCGTCATCGTGGTATCGTTGATAGGCAAGATCTGAATGATAGACTGACCTGTCATCTGAGCCCAGTCGACCATAAGCTTAAGGTCGTAGAACTCACCAACGCCAAAGCTCTGCTCCGAGCGCAACGAGAATACGGGGATAGCGACACCCGCACCACGCCACGGAGCCATATCGAACTGCGGGCGGAGGCCATCAACAACAAGTGCCTCCCCCTCATTAATGTTCTCAGAGAAGTAGTAGTTCTCGCCCGACTGCCAAGCAACGACATCGCCCGAGGCGCTATCTACGATAACAAACTTATATGCAAAGGCGCTCTTTGGAGTCTTCACACGGGCACTCCAGATGGGAGCCTCGGCATCGTTCATCTCCACACCCTTCTTCACATCCCAGTTGCCAAGAGCCTTACCATCACCCACCAACACGACATGCTGCGACGAGCGCACAACAGCAATATCGGCACGGATGGTTAGATAGCCGTCAGCCACGCCCTGAGCCTTCTTACGCTTAGCGCGAGCAAAGACGCCATCGGTGAACATCGACGAGTGGAACGACCTATCCGCAGGCATATCGCCCCAACGGTCGAGCACGCACAATGAGGTGAGTTTCTTATCAAGCGTAAGGTGGTGCTTAGCACCCCACTCCTTGCGTACCACATCTGCACCACGGCGCACCTCGTAACGGTATACAAGCTCCGCCTCAGCAGTGAGTTTCAACACGACATCCCAGATGCCCGAGCCGATATAGGTCATCGGGTAGGCCTTCTCCTTGGTCGTGCCAACAACAACGTACAGATCCTCGCCATACGCCGTCTGATACTCCATTCTTAGGTTTAGTGTCATACTTATATATATAATATGTTAGTTATTTGCATCAAGCAACATAGCCCTCAACTCTCCGCAGCTTGTCTCGGGGTCACGGTGATCGAAGTCGAACCCCTCCCATCCTAACTCGCGAGCAGCAACAATATTCTTCGGGCGGTCGTCTACAAAGAGGGTCTCCGCAGGGTCTAACCTATAGCGCTCAATTAGCCTACGATATATCTCCGCCTCAGGCTTTATGACATGCTCCTCGCACGACACTACCTCGCCCTCGAAATGACGGTAGACATCTGTCTTACGTAGGAATTCGATAAACTCCTTCGACATATTCGATAAAACAAAGAGCCTATATCCCGCCGCACTGAGATCGGCGATGAGCGCCTTAGTCGCAGGAATCTCCTCCTGTGTGAGTATCGAGCGACGAAGATTCCTCTCCGCGTGCTCTCTATCGCACGAGTTATACTCTGCCAGCGACGTAATCACCTCATCGTAGGTTACGACACCACGGTCGTAATCCTCCCAGAACTTAGGCATCTCGGGCAATAGGATATACGAGAAAAACTTTATAAATTCGGGTTCAAACTTCCTCGGGTCACGAGCGAAGACCACCCCGCCGAGGTCGAATACTATGTTTTTTAGTCTCTTCATAATTGTACAAATGTAGGTATTTTAGCCGAATAATGCAAGATGTTTCGTTATTTTTTTACCGAGTGGTCGAATCGCAAAACCGAGTGGGGAGAAGTATAAACCGAGTTGCGTCTTGCAATTTATTATTGGTGATAGCGTAACGACGATTGGTGATTATGCATTCTATGGTAGCAGCAGCCTAACAAGTGTATATTGCAAGCCTAAAACACCGCCTACGGGAGGTAATGGCATGTTTTATGACAGCGCCACTCGTACTATTTATGTGCCTACTGGGTCGGTTGAGGCTTACAAATCAGCCGATGGTTGGAGTGCCTATGCAGGTTTTATCGTCGGCTACGACTTTTGAGCTGCGCCTAATGAGCTGCGCTCAGTGAGAAATTAGCAATTAGTAAATAGTAATTAATATTTTTTTAGGGAGCCCCGCGGGGCTCCTTTTTTTAGAGACAACTGAGAGAAGGGGAACGCAGAGATAATAACTAAGCTATAGCGTAGGACTCAAGGATTGAGGAGGCTTTACATCTCAGCGACGACCTACGTTCGCGACTTCGTTTTAGTCTTTTTGTCTTTGTCGTCCCTTGAAAATCAGCCTGCCGTCAGGCTGGCGCTTCGAAAGAAGCGCAATAATTTCTCATTGCTAATTACTCATTACTAATTGATTAAGCAGTGCCCAGCAGATATAGCGGCCGCACTTGCCGACAAGCATCCAGAAGGCTGAGGGGAGAAACTTTACCTTATAGAAGCCGAGGACGATGGCGAAGATGTCGCCGACGAAGGGCGTCCACGTAAGCAGGGCGAGGAGTGGCCCCCAGCGCTCGGCACGGGCACGCTGTTTGACGATGGTCTCATGCTTGACCTTAAACCACCTTTCGAGCCATTCGAGCTTGCCGAGGTAGCCCATCCAGTAGCCCACAAGGCCACCAGTCCAGTTGCCCAGCGTGGCGACAGCAACGGTGATGATGGGGTCGCCACCAGCAACGAGCATGCCTACGAGCAGCACGTCGGAGCTTAGCGGAAACACCGTGGCAGCAAGTAGCGAGCCAAGAAAAAGACCGAAGTATCCAAACTCGAGAAGTCCCTCCATAGTTGTATTATATGTTTGACTGCACAAATATAGTACAAAGTGTGGGTTAAATAAAAAAAAGGAAAAAAAATGTCGCACGATGCGCATATTTGCGAGAAAATGTGTACTTTTGTTGATGATAATATCCCTATTTTTGGGTGGTGGATAGTAACTAATTGAACCTAAAACATATAACCTAAGTTAAACTATCAATGAAGCGCATTTTGGTTTTGGGTGCCGGAGGTCAGATTGGATCTGAGTTGGTGCCATATCTTCGCTCAATCTATGGTGCATCGAACGTCGTTGCTACCGATGTAAAACACAATGCCGTGTTGGCTGAGGCTGGCCCATTTGAGGCATTGGATGCCCTCGATGCCAAGCAGTATGCTGAGCTTGTTAACAAGTACAACATCGACTCTATCTTTAACCTCGTAGCCCTTCTTTCAGCTACTGGCGAGAAGAATCCTCAGCTTGCCATGCGCATCAATATGGGTGCCTTGGAGAACTCGTTGGAGATTGCGCGTGAGAAGAACTGCGCGGTGTTTACGCCCAGCTCTATCGGTGCTTTCGGTGGCGACTTCCCCCGCGATAAGACACCTCAGGATACTGTCATGCAGCCCAACACCATCTATGGTGTATGTAAAGTTACGGGCGAGCTCCTCTCAAACTACTACCACACACGCTTCGGCGTAGATACTCGTTCGGTACGCTTCCCTGGTATCATCTCTAACGTGACGCTCCCTGGTGGCGGTACTACGGACTACGCTGTGGAGATTTACTATGAGGCTGTTAAGGGTAACAAGTTCGTATGTAACATCGCTCCCGATGTATATATGGATATGATGTATATGCCCGATGCTTTGCGTGCTACGGTAGAGCTCATGGAGGCTGACCCCTCGAAGCTTAAGCACCGCAACTCGTTCAACATCGCAGCTATGAGCTTCACTCCCGAGATCATTCGCGAGGTCGTTGAGCGCCACGTTCCTGGCTTCCAGATGGAGTACAACGTAGATCCTGTGAAGGACGTTATCTCACGTAGCTGGCCTAACTCTTTGGACGACACATGCGCACGCGAGGAGTGGGGGTGGAAGCCCGAGTGGGATTTGGAGTCTATGACAAAGGATATGCTTCGTGCTGTACGTGCTAAGCTCGATGTAAAGTAGTCGGCCTATTATCTGCTAAATATGATCACCTCGGCAATTCGTCGAGGTGATTTTTTATGGTCCTCTACATGCTAAAAAGGCTGTCCGCGTTAGCAGACAGCCTTTTCGTTTGCAGGTCTAAGTGCTTAGTCCTGAAGCTTCGCAGCCAAGAACTCGCGGTTAAGACGTGCGATATGTGCGATAGATACCTGCTTGGGACACTGTGCCTGGCAAGCGCCAGTGTTAGTACAGTTACCGAAGCCGAGCTCATCCATCTTAGCAACCATCGACTTAGCACGACGAGCGCCCTCAACCTTACCCTGAGGCAACTTAGCGAGTGACGATACACGTGCTGCGACGAACAACATAGCCGAGCCATTCTTACATGTAGCGGCGCAAGCACCACAACCTACGCAAGCAGCTGCATCCATCGACTCGTCGGCATCAGCCTTAGGAATAGGAATAGCATTACCATCGGGTACTGAGTTGGTGCGTACCGAGATGAAGCCACCAGCCTGGAGAATCTTATCGTAAGCCGAGCGGTCTACAACGAGGTCGCGGATTACAGGGAAGGCTGCTGAGCGCCAAGGCTCGATGGTGATGGTAGAGCCATCCTTGAACTTGCGCATATACATCTGGCAATTGGTCACAGCCTGTGAAGGACCGTGAGCGTGGCCGTTGATATGCATAGAGCACATACCGCAGATACCCTCGCGGCAGTCGTGGTCGAAAGCAACGGGCTCCTTACCCTCGTGGATAAGGTTGTTGTTCAGGATGTCCATCATCTCGAGGAACGACGTGTCGGCCGAGATATTCTCCACCTTATAGGTCTCGAATGCACCCTGACTCTTAGCGTCTCTTTGACGCCATATCTTTAATGTAAAATTCATAATTAGTCTTTATTAAAGGTTAACGTCAAAAATTACTCCTTGTAGTTACGCTGTGCGCGGTGTACGAACTCGTACTCGAGAGGCTCGATAGTCATCTCGGGAACATTGTCGATACCTTTATACTCCCAAACGGCTGCATAGGCGAACTTGTCGTCGTGACGCAAAGCCTCGCCATCCTCAGTCTGGTGCTCAGAGCGGAAGTGACCACCGCAAGACTCCTCACGGTTCAAGGCGTCGCGTGCCATAAGCTCACTGAGCTCCAAGAAGTCCTCCAAGCGGAGAGCCTTCTCCAACTCTACGTTGAATGAGTCGGGCGTGCCAACGAGCTTGAGGTCGGCGTAGAACTCCTTGCGGAGAGCCTGAATCTCAACGATAGCCTTCTCCAACGACTCCTTAGTACGTGCCATACCCACGTTGTCCCACATGATAAGACCTAAGCGCTTGTGGATGTCGTCAACGCTCTGGTTACCCTTGATGGCGTAGAGACGGTCGATACGTGCCTGAACACCCTTCTCTGCCTCGTCGAAGGCT
>JAFUPR010000111.1 GCA_017481145.1 Alistipes sp.
CACCTAATTTTACGCTTTTTTGCCATAAAAATAGAGATTAGTAGAAACCGATTTCTACTAATCTCTAAAATATCGCTGTAATTTGCAAATATATAAGCACTTATCTTTTTACCAAAGCGCCGCTTTTTGCATCATTACCCTGAAAAGTGTTTTAGTCGCTCCTATTGCCTATGAGGTTGAATAAGAAGATGTGGTTTTTCAGTCTCCTATCACGATAAATTATTACTCCCACTCGATAGTGGCTGGCGGCTTCGACGAAATATCGTAGACTACGCGGTTTACGCCACGCACCTTGTTGATGATCTCGTTCGATAGGCGTGCCAATATCTCGTAGGGTATATGCACCCAGTCGGCGGTCATACCATCTGTAGACTGTACGGCACGCAGCGCCACGCAGCGCTCGTAGGTGCGCTCGTCGCCCATGACGCCCACCGACTGCACGGGGAGAAGTATCGCTCCTGCCTGCCATATCTTATCGTACCAGCCTGTCTCGCGGAGGATGTCTAAGTATATCTTATCTACATTTTGCAGGATCTCGACCTTCTCGCGCGTAATCTCACCGAGGATGCGTATTGCAAGACCTGGGCCTGGGAAGGGGTGACGGCTGATAAGACGCTCGGGCATGCCCATAGAGCGACCTACGCGGCGCACCTCGTCCTTGAAGAGTAGGCGCAGAGGCTCAACGACCTTCAAGCCCATCTTCTCGGGCAGACCTCCCACGTTGTGGTGCGACTTGATGACTACGGCTGTGCCGTTCACCTGTGCCGACTCGACAACATCGGGGTAGATGGTGCCCTGTCCTAACCATTTAACGCCCTGTAGCTTCTGTGCCTCAGCATCGAATACCTCGACAAAGTCGCGGCCGATAATCTTACGCTTAGTCTCGGGGTCGGTGACACCTGCAAGGTCGCCAAGGAACTTATCCGAGGCATCCACACCCTTGACATTAAGGCCCATGCCACGGTACGACTCCATAACCTCCGAAAACTCGTCCTTACGCAAGAGTCCTGAGTCGACGAAGATACAGTATAGGTTCTCGCCTATGGCCTTGTGCAGAAGGAGAGCAGCAACCGAAGAGTCCACACCTCCCGAGAGGCCGAGGACTACTTTGTCGTTGCCAAGTTTCTCCTTGAGCTCCTTCACGGTGCTCTCCACGAAGCTTGCTGGCGTCCATGAGCCCGAGCATCCACAGATGCCCTTGACGAAGTTTTCGATCATGGTGAAGCCCTCCTCCGAGTGGTACACCTCGGGGTGGAACTGTATGCCCCATGTATCTTCGTTGGCGATGCGGTAGGCTGCCACGGGTACATCCGTCGTCGAGGCTATGATGTCGTAGCCCGCGGGGATGGTTGTGATGGTGTCGCCATGCGACATCCACACCTGCGACTCGGCGCTGAGCGATGCCATAAGTGGGTCTGTTGCGCACTTCACCTGCATGCGTGCGCGTCCATACTCGCGGCTGGGTGATGCTTCCACCTTGCCACCGTAGAAGTGTGCGAGGTATTGAGCACCATAGCATACGCCGAGGAGCGGCAGCTTGCCCTTGATGGCGTCGAGGTCGATGCGTGGAGCACCCTCGTCGCGTACCGAGCGTGGCGAGCCCGAGAGGATGACACCCTTAATCGAGCTGTCGAGTGCAGGGACATTGTTGAAGGGGTGTATTTCGCAATATACCTGCATCTCGCGTATGCGTCGCGCGATAAGCTGCGTGTACTGCGACCCGAAGTCAATGATTAATATCTTCTCTGTCATATAGTATGTTCGGTTTATTCTACAAAGGTAGATGCCAAAATAGCCTTTCTATTCTCCACGAGAGTAGTTGGGTGTTTCGCTTGTGATGGTAATATCATGCGGATGGTTCTCCGTCACACCACTCGAGGTGATGCGCACGAAGCGTGCCTGCTGTAATGTGTCGATATCCTTCGCTCCGCAGTAGCCCATACCTGCGCGTATGCCACCCACAAGCTGGTATACCGTCTCGGCGAGCTTACCTTTGAATGGCACGCGACCGACGATACCCTCGGGCACGAGCTTCATGATGTTGCCCTCCGAGCCCTTCTGGAAGTAACGGTCTGCCGAGCCCGCCTTCATGGCGTCTATAGAGCCCATGCCACGGTACGCCTTGAACTTACGACCGTTGTAGATGATGGTCTCGCCAGGCGACTCCTCTGTGCCCGCGAACATAGAGCCCACCATCACGCAGTTACCACCTGCGGCCAATGCCTTGACTATATCGCCCGAGTAACGGAGACCGCCATCGGCGATGACGGGCACGCCCGCCTTCTTAGCCTCGGTTGAGGCATCGTATATGGCTGAGAGCTGAGGTACACCTACACCCGCGATGATGCGTGTTGTGCATATAGAGCCTGGGCCTATGCCCACCTTGATGCCGTCGGCGCCATTCTCTATGAGGTACTTCGCCGCCTCGGCAGTGGCTATGTTGCCCACCACGACGTCGAGCGTGGGGTATGTCTCCTTTATCTGGCGTAGGAGCGTGACTACACCCTTGGTGTGTCCGTGTGCCGAGTCGAGGACTACGGCGTCAACCTCCTCGGCAACGAGGGCTGCAACGCGATCCATCGCATCGGGCGTGATGCCGATGCCAGCAGCTACACGCAGACGACCCTTCGAGTCCTTGCACGCGTTGGGGTTGTCGCGGAGCTTGGTGATGTCGCGATAGGTGATAAGACCTACAAGCTTGCCGTTGTCGTCAACAACGGGGAGCTTCTCAATCTTGTTTGCAAGGAGCACCTCGGCAGCAGACTTGAGATCTGTCTCGTGCGTGGTGACGATGTTCTCCTTGGTCATCACCTCCTCAATCTTACGCGCCATGTCGCTCTGGAAACGTAGGTCGCGGTTTGTGACGATGCCTATGAGCATACCACGGTCGTCCACTACAGGGATACCGCCAATCTTGTTCTCCTGCATAAGCTGGAGAGCGTCACCTACGGTGTTCTCCTTACGGATGGTCACTGGGTCGTATATCATGCCGCTCTCTGCGCGCTTCACGCGACGTACGTGTGCCGCCTGCGCTGCTATGGACATGTTCTTGTGTATCACGCCAATACCGCCCTCACGCGCTAAGGCTATGGCCAAGGGAGCCTCGGTGACGGTATCCATCGCTGCGGACACAATGGGTATGTTGAGCTGAATATTGCGAGAGAAACGACCCACTGTCGACACCTCGCGAGGTAGAACCTCAGAATAGGCTGGTACGAGCAACACATCATCAAATGTGAGACCTGTTGTCTGTACCCTTTCATCGATAAAAGACATAGCAATCAGGTTTTGTTTTATGTTGCGCACAAAGATAGTGAAAAGAATCGAAAGTTCAAAACACGGCATGCTATTTTTTTGATAATCGTGGATAATGCGATATATGATACCGCTTCATTGTATATTTTGGGCTTTAAATAATACAATGTCCCGTATGAGTTTTGTTCGTTTCGAAAATATTTTTATGCCTTTGTAGTGCTATCCGTGAGATAGCAGACATATTGAAAGTGTTTTTCGCAGTCCATAATATAAAATCTGACAGTTTTAACGACCAAAGGATAAAGAACAGCACACATTTCTTGTATAGCTATGTGGCTGTGCATGCTCTGTGCATATACCTCATACTATCCAAGTGTGGGGCATTGTATCGTTTGTTTAGATTCGGGTTAGCCACAACATTCAACAGATAAACGAAAATCAGGCTTAATGGTCAAAAAAGAGACCTGCGAGAGGGGGTAAAATGTTGAGATATAGTATATTTGCAGTATTTATAATTATTATGGACAAAAAAGTGCTCTCGTTGCGGGAGTTCTGATGTGGTCCGTAAGGGCATCTGGCGG
>JAFUPR010000112.1 GCA_017481145.1 Alistipes sp.
CACCTAATTTTACGCTTTTTTGCCATAAAAATAGAGATTAGTAGAAACCGATTTCTACTAATCTCTAAAATATCGCTGTAATTTGCAAATATATAAGCACTTATCTTTTTACCAAAGCGCCGCTTTTTGCATCATTACCCTAAAAAGTGACTTAGCCATCCCCGTTCCTTAGGAGGTCTATCCCCCCTTATTCAGTCCTCTTCCTATTAAATTGGGCTTAATGGTCTCATATTTGACCATTAAGCCTTAAATTGAGATGTTTAGAATCTCGAGTTTCAACAAACCTGCAGGCACCTGCACCTCGACAACCTCACCTACCTTCTTGCCCAGCAGAGCCTTAGCTATAGGTGTGCCGATAGCCAACTTACCCTCGCGAAGGTTTGCCTCGTTCTCTGACACGATGGTGTACTCAACCTCGCGTTTCACGTTGTGATTCAAGAGCTTTACACGGCTAAGAATCTGCACCTTAGAGGTATCAATCTTAGTCTCGTCAATAATGCGCGCCTTAGAGAGTGTATTCTCGAGCTGTGCTATGCGCATCTCGAGAAGTCCCTGAGCCTCGCGGGCAGCGTCGTACTCGGCATTCTCCGAGAGGTCACCCTTATCGCGTGCCTCAGCGATGGCGGCCGCGGCGGCGGGGCGCTCCACAGATACCATGTGGTGCAGCTCCTCCTTCAGTTTGTTCATTCCCTCAGCTGTGAGGTAGATAATCTCGTTACTCATAATATATATCTTTAAATTTTAATTTGTCTCTCCCACTATGCCTACCCTTCAAGCGGGCATAAAAAAATAATGAATTCCAATCCTTGTGAGATTAGAACCCCTTCGTATAACACTACAAAGGTAGGCCATTTTTTTTAATTGGCAAAATTTTTTGGCATAAAGTGTGCCCGACATGACATTACGACGATATTAAAATATGGTTTTTGATAATGTTTTATTCTATGAGGTTACAAAATTCCCGTGAGCAGCTTCTCACAACGCCATCAGCCATCTTCAGTAGACTCATCGCCGACCTGCACAATGCACACACGAGCATCGACATGGAGTTCTACATCTTCGCCTCAGACCGCACGGGGAGCACCATTGCAGACATCCTCTGTCGCAAGGCGCGTCAGGATGTGAGCGTACGTCTTATCGTCGATGGCTACGGCTCACGCACGATATCACGCGCCATGCTCCAGCAACTACTCAACGCGGGTGTCAGCATATTCCGTCACCCGTTGCTGAGCAACAACCGCAACCACCGCAAGATGACCATCATCGACCGACATACGGCACATGTTGGTGGCGTAAATATTGCTGACCGCTACAGCGTAGGCAACAACCTCGGCGTATGGTACGACGTGCAGCTACGACTTAGAGGCGGGGCTGTGGCGACGCTCGCCACCCTCTTCGACTACGACGTCACCATTGCCGAGGGTGGTTGCGTTGCGCCACCCGCACCCCTATCCCCACGTGGCATACAACTCTACTGGTCGGAGGCCAATGGCGGCAGAGCCATGGAACATCTATTGGAGGATGTTGTCACCTCGGCCGAGCGAAGCATAACCCTCACCACACCCTACTTTATGCCCCCGCGACGCGTGCTCAGCCTTTTATGCTCGGCCATAGCACGTGGCGTAAGGGTGACAATCATCGTACCCGAACGTTGCGATGTGTGGGCTCTCGATAACCTCGCCCGCAGCTACATAGCCCGAGCCCAGGCGCTGGGTATAAATATGCTCATCATGCGCGAAGGATTTATCCATGCCAAGCTCGCCATCGTAGACCATCGGCGCACCATCCTCGGCAGCGCTAACCTCGACGCTCGGAGCCTCAACATAAACCGCGAATTGATGCTCTCGACATACAACAAAGAGGTGTGTCGCATGGCCGATAATTTTATCCTCAGCCTTCGCGAAAAGTGCTCGCTACCGCGTCGTAGCGACCTTAATAGCCCCTTCCCACAATTTATGGCCAAGCTCCTCGAACCAGTGTTATAAGCAGATGAAGTGAAATTGTAAAAAATTTAAAAATATTTGTGTTAAAACTTTCACACTCCAAAATTATTTCATAACTTTGCCACGATTTTGTGGTCTCGGGAGTAAGACTCCGCGCCAAGTCATGAGAGTGTGCTGGTGGTTGTCGTAAAACGAGAAGACAAAGAGTATTTAAGGAGAGTTAAGAAGATTATTAATAATAAAATTAAACAAGACTATGGCTACTATTGATTTGTCAAAGTACGGTATTACCGGGGTCGAGGAGGTTTTGTACAACCCCTCGTATGAGACTTTGTTTGAGGAGGAGACCAAAGAGGGTCTTACGGGCTACGACAAGGGTGTCGTAACAGAGATGGGCGCTGTGAACGTGATGACTGGCGTTTACACTGGCCGCTCACCCAAGGATAAGTTCTTCGTGATGGACGAGACTACCAAGGATACAATCTGGTGGACATCTGAGGAGTACAAGAACGACAATAAGCCTGTAACTAAGGAGACATGGGCCGAGTTGAAGAAACTCGCATCTAAGGAGCTCTCAAACAAGCAGCTGTATGTTGTTGATCCATGCTGCGGTGCGACCGAGAACAGCCGCCTCAAGATCCGTTTCATCATGGAGGTTGCTTGGCAGGCTCACTTCGTAAAGAATATGTTCATCCGTCCTACCGACGCTGAGTTGGAGGTTTACGGCGAGCCCGATTTCGTAGTATTGAACGCATCAAAGGCAAAGGTAGAGAACTACAAGGAGTTGGGTCTTAACTCTGAGACTGCTGTAGTATTCAACCTCACAGAGAAGATGCAGGTTATCATCAACACATGGTACGGCGGCGAGATGAAGAAGGGTATGTTCTCCATGATGAACTACTTCCTCCCTCTCAAGGGCATCGCTTCCATGCACTGCTCTGCAAACACTAACGAGAAGGGCGAGACTGCTATCTTCTTCGGTCTTTCAGGTACAGGTAAGACAACTCTTTCTACTGACCCCAAGCGCCAGTTGATTGGTGATGACGAGCACGGTTGGGACGAC